>JBGGMQ010001036.1:0-4790 GCA_041287975.1 Verrucomicrobium sp.
AAGGCGAAGGAATTCGTGGCCAAACTCTACAAGAACGTGCCAGTGCTCGACTCCGGTGCCCGCGGTTCCACGAACACCTTCGTGCAGCGTGAACTGGGTGATGTGTTCATCTCCTGGGAAAACGAAGCCTTCCTCGTTCAGAAAGAGTTCGGTGCCACCAAGTACCAGACCGTGGTTCCCTCTCTGAGCATTCTCGCCGAGCCCACCGTCGCTCTTGTCGACAAAGTCGTGGACAAAAAA
Source organism: Verrucomicrobium sp. (assembly GCA_041287975.1). GTDB lineage: Bacteria > Verrucomicrobiota > Verrucomicrobiia > Verrucomicrobiales > Verrucomicrobiaceae > Verrucomicrobium. Next base: position 241 of record JBGGMQ010001036.1, read on the forward strand.
GGCACTCGTGCCGCCGCGGAAGCCTACCTGAAGTACCTCTACTCCGACGAAGGCCAGGACATCGCCGGCAAGAACTTCTACCGCCCCCGCTCCGAGAAGGCCGCCGCCAAGTATGCGACCACCTTCCCGAAGATCACCCTCTTCACCATCGACGAAGCCTTCGGTGGCTGGGTGAAGGCGGCCAAGACTTTTTTTTTTAATGATACGGCGACCACCGAGATCTACACTCCCGCCAAGTAAGTCGCCCCTGACAGCAAGTTAAAGACAAGTTCTTTCAGTTTGTTAGTGTTAGTAGTGCCGTGTGAGAGTTGGTTGGTTGAACAAGCGGGGCCGCCGGAAGCAGACCGGCGGCCCCCATTTCGCCAACATCCAGATCGATCCCAACCCTGCAAAATACACTTTTCCCATGCCCTTCTTCTCCTCCATCGTTGATACCGTCGGTCGCACTCCTCTGGTCAAGCTGAACCGCATTTCCGCAGGCCTTCCCGCAACGATTGCACTCAAAGGAGAATTCAAAAATCCGCTGGGGAGCGTCAAAGACCGCATCGGTCGGGCCATGATTGAGGCCGCCGAAAAGTCTGGCGAACTCAGACCGGGCGCAACCATCATTGAGCCCACTTCTGGCAACACCGGGATTGCGCTGGCCTTTGTCGCCGCCGCCAAGGGTTACCCCATCATTTTGACCATGCCGGAAAGCATGAGCCTGGAGCGTCGCACCCTGCTGGCCTTACTGGGAGCAGAACTGGTGCTGACACCCGCCAAAGACGGTATGAAAGGAGCCATTCGCAGAGCCGAGGAGCTGGTCGCAGAGACTCCGGGCAGCTGGATGCCTCAGCAATTCAACAATCCTGCCAATCCCGAGGTGCATCGCCGAACCACCGCCGAGGAGATCTGGGCCGACACCGATGGCGACATCGACATTTTTGTGGCAGCCGTGGGAACTGGCGGCACGCTCACGGGCGTCGGCGAAGTGATCAAGGAGCGCAAACCCGAATTCCGCATCATCGCGGTGGAGCCCAATGATTCTCCCGTGATTTCCCAAACCCTGAGGGGTGAGCCCTTGGTGCCAGGCCCGCACAAGATCCAGGGCACCGGTGCCGGATTCGTACCGAAGAATCTCAATACAACCATCATTGATGAAGTGGTGCGTGTGACGAACGATGACGCGATCAACACGGCGCGACGTCTCGCCACGGAAGAAGGCATCCTTGTGGGCATCTCCACGGGTGCCAACGTATGGGCAGCCCTGCAGGTGGCGGCGCGGCCGGAGAACAAGAACAAACTCATCGTGACGGTGGGCTGTAGCACGGGTGAACGCTATCTCTCCACCGCCCTTGCCGAAGAAGCCCGGAACAAAGTCGCCGCCTAGAAACCATGCCTGCCCTCAAACTCGCCACCTACGAAGAACGCTACGTCAGCCGTCTCAGCACCCGCACCACAGCGGCTGCACAACCTGCCTTCATCCCGAAGCTGGTGTGCAAGCCCTCGCGCGGCCAGGAGACACTGAAGGTGGGCATCTTCGCCGGGTTGCACGGGGATGAGGAGGCGGGCATTCATGCTGCCTACGAACTGTTGCGTTGGGCTTGGAATGACCCGGAAGAGCTGCAGGACTATGAAGTGCACCTCTACCCCGTCTGCAATCCCTCAGGACGCCGCCTGGGCACCCGCCATTCCTGGCGCAACCTTGATCTCAACAGAGAATTCTGGAGCGGCTCGCAAGAGCCTGAAGTGATGTACCTGGAGGCTGAACTGCATCGCGAAAAGTATGATGCCGTCATTGCCCTGCATACAGATGACGAGCAGGACGGCATTTACGGATTTGTAAGCGGCACCATTCTCAGCGAAGAGGTGCTGCAACCCGCACTCAATGCCGCCTCGAAAATCCTGCCCCTCAACAAACATCACCTCATTGACGGCTTCCTCGCCAAGAACGGCATCATCAAAGAAGGCTACCAGGGAGTGCTGAGCGCCCCTCCTGAGCAGCGCCCAAAGGCGATGGAAATCGTCTTTGAAACACCCGGGCTTGCTCCGATGGAAAAACAAGTCGAGTCGACCGTGATCGCCGTAAAAACCATTCTGGCCGAGTTCCGGCTGCTGCAAGCCTACGCTCCCAATATTTAAGAAAATTCATGGCCCGTACCCGACATATCCTCCCCGGTTTCAAGCTTTCGCTAGGATACACCGTTACTTACCTCAGCATTCTCGTCCTGGCTCCCTTTGCGGCCCTGGCGTGGAAGGCTTCCAAAGGGGGGGTGGAGATCTTCACCTCCACGCTGACAGACAAGCGGGTCCTGGCATCTCTGGAGCTGAGCTTTCTCACGTCCTTCTACGCGGCCTTGATTTGCGGCTTCTTTGGCGTGCTCACCGCCTGGGCCCTGGAACGCTACTCCTTCCCGGGACGGCGTATCCTTGACGCCATGGTGGACCTGCCTTTTGCACTGCCCACCGCAGTGGCCGGTATTGCCCTCTGCACCCTGTACGCCCCCAACGGCTGGCTGGGCAAGATCGTCAGCCCGGGAGGCCTGAAGAATCTCTACGTAAGCTGGGTGGCGGAACCCAATGCCAGCATTGTCAGCTTCCTCGAACCCCTTGGCTTCAAGGCTGCCTACAGCTCTGTGGGCATCACGATTGCCCTGATATTCATTGGCTTCCCGTTTGTGGTTCGCACCGTGCAGCCCATCATCCAGGGACTGTCTCTGGAAGTGGAGGAGGCCGCCGCATGCCTCGGCGCAAGCCGCTGGCAGACTTTCTGGCGGGTCGTCTTCCCCGCCATCCTGCCGGGCACCCTGGCAGGCATGACCCTGGCTTTTGGCCGGGCGGTGGGTGAGTACGGCTCCGTGGTCTTCATTTCCGGCAACATGCCCTTCAAAACGGAGATCGCTCCGCTGCTCATCGTTTCCCGACTGGAACAGTACAACTACAACGGTGCCGCGGCCCTGGGGCTCATCCTTCTTGTTATTTCCTTCGTCATCCTCCTTGGCTCCAACCTGCTTCAGGCCTGGAACAACAAACGCACCGCGCGCTAACTACCCATCATGGCCGGCATCGCCCAACTTCAAATCTCAGACAAAGAATCTGTCACACGCGCGCGCATCCAGGCACGGAATCAACTGGCCCGCCGGGCCACGAGTGACCCGCTGTGGATGAAGTCCATTGTCCTCACGCTCTCTCTGGGCTTCTTGTTCATCTTCTTTGTGCTGCCTCTGGCCCTGGTGTTCCAGGAAGCCTTCCGCAAGGGTTGGGTGGAGTTTGCCAAGGTCTTCGACGACCGGGCGACGACCCACTCCATCTGGCTGACGCTGAAAGTAGCCCTCATCGCCGTGCCGTTGAACACGGTCTTCGGCCTTGCGGCAGCCTGGTGCGTGGCGCATTTCAAGTTCAAGGGCAAACGCCTGCTCAGCGTCCTCATCGAACTTCCGCTCTGGGTCTCCCCGGTGGTTGCAGGCCTCATCTATGTGCTTCTTTTTGGCCGTCAGGGTCTGCTCGGCCCCTGGCTCATGGAGCACGACTTCAAGGTCATCTTTGCCGTCCCCGGCATCGTGATGAGCACCATCTTCGTCACCTTCCCCTTCGTGGCGCGCATCGTAACTCCGCAACTGGAAGCTCTGGGTCGCGCCGAGGAAGAAGCCGCGCTCACGCTGGGAGCGAATGGCTGGAGCACTTTCCTGCGCGTCACGGTGCCCAAGATCAAATGGAGCCTGATCTACGGCATCATTCTCTGCAATGCCCGAGCGATGGGTGAATTCGGCGCCGTGTCCGTCGTGTCCGGCCACATTCGAAACCAGACGAATACGATGCCCCTTCATATTGAAGTATTGTACAATGAGTATCAATTCGTCCCGGCCTTTGCCGTGGCTTCGCTCCTCGCGGTTCTCGCCCTGGTCACGCTGCTGATCAAATCTGTCACCACCTGGTTCGCTGACCGGGCCCTGCGCAACGCCGCACTCTAAAGCGACCTTCGAACGTCCCTAACATTTTCGCATCATGAGCATCAAGATTGATCACATCAGCAAGGACTTCGGGCGCACGAGCGTGCTCAAGGACATCAGCCTCCAGGTGGAGACAGGAGAACTCGTCGCCCTCCTCGGGCCCAGCGGTTCCGGTAAAACGACGTTGCTGCGCATTATTGCCGGACTGGAGTTTCCCAATGAAGGTGAAGGCATCATCACGTTTCACGGCGGCGAGGTGACCTTCCAGTCCGCCTACGCCCGCAAAGCAGGATTTGTGTTCCAGCACTACGCACTTTTCAACCACATGACGGTGGCTGACAACATTGCCTTCGGTTTGAAGGTGATGCCGCGCAGCTCGCGACCCTCACGCGCCCGGCGGAAACAAATCGTGCAAGACCTCCTCGAGAAAATCCAACTTGCGGACTATGGACGCCGCTTTCCCACCCAGCTTTCTGGTGGCCAGCGTCAACGTGTGGCTCTCGCACGGGCGCTGGCGGTGAATCCCCAGGTGTTGCTTCTGGACGAACCCTTTGGCGCTCTCGATGCGAAGGTCCGCAAAGAACTGCGTCGCTGGCTGCGGGAGTTTCACGACTCGATCAA
>JBGGMQ010001037.1:0-5964 GCA_041287975.1 Verrucomicrobium sp.
GATTGTACTTAAGGCACAAACCGCCGCTCCTTGGGCGCTGGATGAAACGCGACCCTATCTCCCAGGCGCATAGCGGTTCAACTTCCGCTGCAAAGACCGCCGGTGCACACCGAGGACGGTGGCTGCTTTGCTGATGTTTCCTTCACAGTCATGGAGGACACGCTGGATGTGCTCCCACTCCACGAGGTCCAGGGAAGGGGCGGTGGAATGCTCGGCTTCCGAGGCGAAGGGCTTGCCTTCAATGGCAGCGACCACCTGGTCTGCATTGACCGGCTTGGTGAGATAGTCCGCCGCACCTACTCGCACAGCTTCCAGCGCGGTGGCGATGCTGCCATACCCAGTGAGGACCAGAAGCCGGGCTTGGGGATACGATTGATACAAGGCACGCACCGTCTCGATGCCCGATATGCCGGGCATGCGCAGATCGATCACGGCAACGTCTGGCACCACCTCGCGCGCAGCATCGAGGGCGGCCTCACCGGTTGAGGCCATGCGGCAGTCATACCCACGACGAAGGAGCGCGAGTGAAAGCTGCTCACGAAAGGTGTCGTCATCATCGACCAGGAGCACTTTTTTCATCTGAAGCATGGGACGGACTAAGACTGACTGCGATACTCACGAATCTAATCTACGCAGGAAAATGAGTGCGACTAACGCGACGACCAGGGATGTGGCAAAATGCCGCGCAGGGGGGGGGGTGGGTGGGTCACGGGTCTTCGAGCGGAAGGGTGAGGGCGAAACGCTCCCCTCCATCGCTGGCAGGACTCGCTGAGAGCGTGCCACCCATTTGATGAGCGAGAAGGCGGACGAGATGGAGCCCGAGTCCCATGCCCTCGCCCGGCGGCTTGGTAGTGACAAAAGGCTCTCCCAAATGATGACGCATGCCGGATGGCAGGCCCGCGCCATGATCGCGCACCTCAAACCGGATCACGCCTGCGACGAGGGTGGCGAGCAATTCGACTGGAGCATCGAGAGGGGAGGCCTGAAGGGCGTTGCGGACGAGATTGGCGAGCGCCTCACGCACGGCATCCCGAGGGAGACGCACCGAGAGACCGGGCTCCCATAGAAAGCGAAGCCGGGAGCGTTCTTCCACGGGGATGGAAGCGAGAAGCTCAGAGGCGAGCGAGTCCAGGGTGAAGGGCTCCCTAAGCCCTGAGGTATCCGGCGGGCGGAGGCGATCCAGAATGGCCCGGCAGCGGTCCACCTGCTGGCGGATGGTCCGCGACATCTGGGCGAGGTCGGCATCCTCAGCCCCGCTGGCGGAGAGCTCCAGTTCCAGTTCACGGCTGACGAGGGCGATAGTAGAAAGGGGCGTGCCCATTTCATGCGCAGCACCTGCGGCGAGAGTGGCAACCGCATGGAAGCGACGCTCCTCCTCCAAACGCTGGAGGGCGCGCCGGCGTTCCTCCGTTTCCGCCCGGAGCTGACGGACGAGGCGCTGCACAAAGTGGATGAGGGTGCCGCTGACGAGCATGAAGGAGACGATGCGGCCCACCGCAAGCGCCTGCCCGGACACTGGCCCCCCGTGCAGAGTACGAAGGGGATGGGAATGGTAGAAAAGGAAGACGAGGCAGCCAATGCCCAGCCAGATCAGCAACCATGCGGCAACAGGCCCCAAGGTGACGGCGGCCAGCACAGCATTGACGAGAAGGAAGAGAACGAAGGGGTTCTGAGCCCCACCTGTCCAGTAAAGCAGACCGGCGAGCAGGAGGGTATCCCACACCATGGCATGCGGGATGGCCCCGGAGAGCCAGTGGCTGCCAGCCCGGCGGAGGGCCATGAGGAGGAGATTGGTAAGGGTAGTGACACTGGCGAAGGCAATGACCGCGTGCCAGGGAATGGCAACCTCAAACTGCCACCAGGCCACGTAAGCGGCCCCCAGCTGGCCCAGCACCGCTCCCCAGCGAAGCCGGATAAACGCATCCGCCGGAAGAGAAGTCTGCTGGGCTGAAAGCATGGGGGAGGAGTGAGGACGGACCAGGGAGCGGCTGAGACGCCGCAGCGATCGCTGGAGGAGCGGGCTAATAAACGGGGCGAATGCCGACCCGCAATAATATGAATTGGCCGAAAGTGAAAAGTTCGGCAAGAGTAGTCGGCTCAATCCCACCCCTCCACCGCGTACTATGTCCTCCAGCCCGCTCCTTGACTACCTTCACCAGACCCCGGCCGACCAGCTCGACAACGCCACTGTGGCCTACCTGGCCAACCTGACGGAGACCGCAAAGGTGGCACCCGGCCTGGCGCGCTCCATCGTACAGGAACTGGCGGACCAGCGGAGCCACTTGAAGCTGATCGCCAGTGAGAACTACTGCTCCCTGGCCACCCAGCTGAGCATGGGCAATCTGCTGACGGACAAGTACGCTGAAGGCTTCGTCTTCTCCCGCTTCTACGCCGGCTGTGACAACGTGGACAGCATCGAGGACTACGCCTGCCAGCAGGCGAAGCAACTCTTTGGCGTGGAGCACGCCTATGTGCAGCCCCACAGCGGAGCGGATGCCAACATGGTGGCCTATTGGGCCATCCTGAGCGCCCGTGTGGTGACGCCGAAACTGGCAGAGATGGGCGAGCCCAATCCCAGCAAACTGAGCGTGGAAGACTGGAACAAGGTGCGTGAGATCACGGGCAACCAGAAGCTGCTGGGCCTGGACTACTACTCTGGCGGGCACCTGACGCACGGCTACCGTCACAATCTCTCCGCCCAGATGTTCGAGGCCCACTCCTACGCCGTGGACAAGGCGACGGGTTTGCTGAACTACGACGAGATCGAAAAGCAGGCTCTGGAGTTGAAGCCCCTGATCCTCCTTACCGGCTACAGCGCCTACCCGCGCAAGATCAACTTCCGCCGCATGCGGGAGATCGCTGACAAGATCGGAGCCGTGTTCATGGTGGACATGGCCCACTTCGCCGGCCTGGTGGCGGGCGGCGTCTTCAGCGGCGACTTCAATCCTGCTCCGTTCGCCCATGTGCTGACCACGACCACCCACAAGACATTGCGCGGCCCGCGTGGTGGCATGGTGATGTGCACGAAGGAATTCGCCGAGTACGTGGACAAAGGCTGCCCGCTGGTGCTGGGTGGTCCCCTGCCCCATGTGATGGCCGCCAAGGGCGTCGCCTTCACCGAGGCGAACAAGCCCGAGTTCAAGGAGTATGCCGCCAAGATCGTGGAGAACTCGCACGCTCTTGCCGAGGCCTGTGTGGCAGAAGGCATGACCATCCCCACCGGCGGCACGGACAACCACCTCCTGCTGATCGATGTGCGCTCCTTCGGCCTGACAGGACGCCAGGCAGAGACCGCCGTGCGCCGCTGTGGTATTACCCTGAACCGCAACTCCCTGCCGTTCGACCCCAATGGCCCCTGGTACACCAGCGGTCTGCGCGTGGGGACCCCGGCGATCACCACGCTGGGCATGGGCGTTGAGGAGATGAAGGAGATCGCCGCCGTGCTGAAGCTCATCCTCAGCAACACCGAAGCCGACATCGTGAAGGCCGAAGGCAAGCCGGACGCCCGCAGCAAGGCGAAGTTCACCATCAAGCCTGAGGCAGAGACCGAGGCACGCGAGCGCATCCACGCGCTGCTGAGCCGCTTCCCCGTTTATCCGAACCTCGACCTTGCCCTGCTGCAGAAGCACTTTGCTGCTTAACAAGCCAAGCCGCTGGTCCTACCCATGGAACTGCAGTTCAACGATCGTGAAAAGCTCCGGCCGCCTGTGGAAGGCGGCCGGCTGCTTCTGCACTCGTGCTGCGCGCCATGCTCAGGAGAGGTGATGGAGGCCATCGCAGCCTCGGGCATTGAGTTTGCGATCTACTTCTACAATCCCAACATTCATCCGCGGGATGAGTACGAACTCCGCAAACAGGAGAACATCCGGTTCGCGGAGAAACACGCCATCCTTTTTGTGGATGCGGATTATGACAAGGACAACTGGTTCCAGCGTGTGAAGGGTCTGGAGTGGGAGCCGGAGCGCGGCGCCCGCTGCACTGCCTGCTTCGACATGCGCTTCGAGCGCACCGCGCTGTATGCGCACGAACATGGCTACCCCCTCATCACGAGTTGCCTGGGCATCTCCCGCTGGAAGAATCTGGCGCAGATCAATGACTGCGGCGTGCGTGCCGCAGCCCGGTACGAAGGCATGAAGTACTGGGAGTTCAACTGGCGGAAAAAAGGCGGCTCCAGCCGCATGCTGGAGATCTCCAAGGAGGAGCGCTTCTACCAGCAGGAGTACTGCGGCTGCATCTACTCCCTGCGAGATACCAACAAACACCGCCTGGCTCAAGGCCGGCCAAAAATTGTGCTGGGCGAGAAGTACTACGGGCCGGAGAGCACGGGGGAGTAGGGAATGAAGCCGTAGTGAGGGCGAGGGCAGAATTCATTCTGCCCAGTCGGTCGGGAGACGTCCAAAGCGGAACTTGGACATCCTTCATCTCCTCCAGCAACCCACCGGGTACGCTGACATCCGTGTCGGCTGCGAGCGTCACCCGTCGAGCTTCGGCAGACTAAAGTCTGCGCTCCCAGTGAAGACCCCGGCAACGGGAGTTTCCGTTCAGTTCATGCCAGATGCTCGGCGTGATTCACCCAGCATCCGTCAGCAATTCGCTGATACTACCAACCGCTTCAGGCGTCAGTCGTCGAGCATCTGCCGACATGAATGTCGGCGCACCCAGTGGATGAGACAGGGATGATTGGGATATAATGTCGCTCGTGGATCCTTGAAGCGCTGGCGTCCCGTCGGCAGATGTTCGGACAGGAGACATTCGCGGCAAGCGAGGCGCTCGCCCTACAGGGGTGAGATCGTCACGGGGAGCAGGGACCCGTCGCTTCACATTTGATCCCCATTCGTGCAAATCCCGAACTTCATCTCCCTTTGCACCTTCACTGGGAGCGCAGAATTTATTCTGCTCAGTCGGTCGGGGAGACGTTCGTCGGCCGCCGGGACGACAGCGCTCTCAGGGCTGCCGCCTGCTGGCGGGCTCCTTTCGCCTGAGACCTTCCAAGCGTCCCTTGAACGCCCTTCGCCTCCTCCGACGCCCCACTGATACGCCAACATCCATATCGGCGGCGAACGTCACCCGTCGAGCTTCAGCAGACTAAAGTCGGCGCACCCAGTGGATGAAACAAGGGCAGTCAGACTGCAGGGTCGGGTTTGGATCTTAGAAACTCGCGTCTCGTCCTCAGCGCCCCCATAAAGCTCACAATCGCCACCAGCACTTCCTCCAAGGATTTGTCCTCAGTGAGCACCAACAGGTGTCGGCACTGTGTTTCCAGAAACGCCCTGTCTGTCACCAGATTGCGCCCTGAACCCGTCCTTTCTTCATAGCCAGCCGCCCACTCGATGAAGGATGCATGCTCCTCCTGCATGTCGCCGCCGGCATCTATCCTCCTCCCAAACTTTTTCCTCTGACGGTTCAGCAGTCGTTCTAGACGCAAGGCTCTTGGAACATTCAGGAAGATGCCGTGGGTGGGTGGAAAGGGATGCAAGCCCCAGGTGGCAACAGATCCGCTGAGAATCCAGTTTGACTCAGCTTCCAATGCCGAACTCAGCATACTGCGTCGCTCCTCGGGGCTGTACTGCTCTTGGAATGGGGGCTCAGTGGACTTGTGGAAATACGAGTCTGAGTCAAACACCGGCCAGCCCAATCGCTCGCCAAGCGCCTTGGCCGTGGAAGTGCAGCCAGATCCTGGGCCACCGGAGATCAGCAAGCGTACATTGGAACAGGAGCGAAGGTAAACGGTGGCCACTGCTGGCACGGTAGCGAGATTGACTTGATTCGCAAAATGTCTGCACGGATCACTTTGATCTGACCTGCCCTCTACACGGACGTGGGACCCGCCAGAAGGATCTTGCGCAGAGACTTCAAGCAACGGATCCAGACGCCGCTGCTCAGGGGGACATAGTAGCTCTTCCCATCTGCACGGGTGACGACATCAAAAATGTTACTCGGCTGCTGGACGAGTTCGTCGTAGAT
>JBGGMQ010001038.1:0-2902 GCA_041287975.1 Verrucomicrobium sp.
AGGTTGGCCATGCCGAAGCCCGCCTCCCAGAGAATTTTGCCATCCCGGGATACCAGCACTGCGTAGCCTGGGGTCTCACCGCTTACCTCAGCCGCGATCACTGAGTTCAATACCCGCTCCGGCGCAGGAAAGGGTCGCTGGACATCTGCCCCCGCCTTGGCCAAGAAAGCCGCTGCCTCCTGCCGACCGTGGATACAGGCCACCTGCCAGGGAGTGAGACCAGTCTTGGTGTCAGCTTCATCCACGGCAACACCCGGCAGGCAAAGCCGCTCCAGGTTGCTCAAATCACCCAGCTGCGCCGCGTCATGGATCGGACTTGCCAGGAGAGGGTAAACCAGCAGCGCGCCGAGAAGAATTGTCAGAATCACGGACGTTTTCACGAGCACATCCTACCAAATTCATGCGTCAGGAGAAGTTTTCTCTTCACCGCCATGAGTGAAGGCAAAAATGTTCTATTCCGATCATGGTGCTGCTTAGATCGGGGCATTCCCCCGCGCTGTCCGTATTGAAGCTTGGCGAATGCAAATGTCTCCCGTGGAATGCGGAATGCACTCTCTTCCTCATGCCCATCCCCTCACCCTTGCAAGCTGCGTGAGGGCAGTGTTTGTCTCTTTCCTACTGCTGGGTCTCTGCTCCGCACGACTCTCCGCGGCTGTCATCGCCTACGACTCTTTCGACTATGCCGTCGGCACCAGCCTGGCCACTCTGAATGGCGGATCCGGCTTCACCTCGGCCTGGGGGATCAACCAGTCCACTGGCGGCGGCAATGGCACCGTCCTGGTCTCCCCCAGCGGGATAACCACAACGCCAAGCCATCCCTCAAACACCACCGCAGGCGGCGGCATCTATGGCACACGATCCTTTGATCGTATCAACACCGGCACGTTGTACTTCAGCTTCCAAGTCGACAATGTGAACGATGGTGCCCGCTTTATCGCGTTCTCACTGATGGACGGGGGCAACGAGAGAGCCTACGTCGGTCAGTCGGGGGCAGGCTCTGTGTGGGGCGCGTTCGCGAGTCCCAACGTCCTTTCCAACGTCGCTTCCCGCCCCGGAGTTTCAGGCATGACTCAACTCATCGTGAAGGTGGAGTTTGACCAAAGCGGCACCGATGACCGCATGACTCTCTTCGTCAACTCCGATCTCAGCGACACGGAGCCCACCACCGGTTTTTTCACGGGCACAGGAAACTACTTCCCCAATGGCATCAACGGCATTCAACTGGGATCCGGCTTCACCAACAGCACGCAGGGCTACACCATCGCCAGCTTCGACGAAGTCCGCATCGCCACCGACTGGGCCAGTCTGAACCAGGTGCCCGAGCCCGGTCGCATGCTTCTCCTGCTATGCGGTCTGGCGGGCATGGCCCTCCGCCGTCGCAGAGCTCAGAGCCCGGTCCTGCTGTCGCGATAGCGCTTGGGTGTCACCTCGTACTTCTCGCGGAAGTCCCTCACAAAGTGGGAGACGTTCTTGTACCCTGTCTTCAGCGCGACCGCCGCTACAGCGTCCGGGGTGGTTTGCAGAAGCTGGGCTGCCCGCTCCATCCGCACCTGCTTGAGAAAGGAGTAAGGGGACACGCCCAACTTCTGCCGGAACCTGCGGGTAAGGTGACTGGCACTCACGAAGCTGACATTCTGAGCCAGCCAGCCGACTTCCACGGCACTGGCATAGTGAGTGCAGAGAAAGGAGGTGGCCCGCTCCACGGGATCGATGTCTGGAGGAGACTCCCCCTGGGCTGCAGCTACGCGAAACCACCCCGCCTCCAGGTGCTGATGCGTGGCTGCCTCTGCGATCCAGGGCTCATCTGAAGCCCAGGCCTGAATGAGGAATTCGTGCTCCCGGTAGAGGGTCATGAGACTGGGCCAGTACACCGCCTGCACGTGTTGGATCCAGGCATCCAGCTCAGTGTTTACCTGCTCCCAACAGGTGAGCAGGGCCGTGGTGGTGCAGGAGACGACCAGAGCCCGATGCAAACCAGCGTCCTCCTTCCGGAACTCCTGCAACTTCCCCTGCCGGGCCCAGGTCTGCATGAGGGCGAGGCGCCGGGCAAAGTCCTCCAGGATCTCCTCCCTGCGCTCATGATGCTTCAATCGGACCGCAGCAAACCCCTCCAAGGTGGATCTCAGGCGGCACAACTCGTGCAGCGCCGTGAGATCGTGAAAAGGAGAGCCAGCGACAGCCATCGCGTGCGATCATGGGGTTGCCGCCCGCAAAAGCACGGGCGGCAGCCGACTGCCATTGATCAAGCCTTGAGGCCGTACTCGCGATCCCGGTTGATGCCAGGAAGCGGCACTGGGTAGCGACCGTTGGCATCCTCCACAATGGGAGCAGGAGAGTCCAGGGTGAGCTTGTCGATGTCGGGAGCAAATTCATGCGGGCAGTTCAGCATCTGATCATAGGTGATGATCTGCCCCGTGTGCGCCGCCATGCGCCCCATGGATGTGACGAGACTGGCCTGCACGCCCCGCTCCATTTCATTGTAGGGATTGTTGTTTCGAATGGCTTCGAGGAAGTCATTCCATTCAAGCTGGTAGGGATTGAGTTCCTGCGCTGGGCCCTTCCACACAGTATCCTCCGCGCTGCGGCGCTGCCCTTTGAAGATGGCGCTGCGTGCCGGGGTATGTCCGGCCTGCGATACAATGGCGCTGCCCTTCGTGCCATGAATGATGGTCGAGAACTCATTGCGGCAACCCGTGATGTTGCGGCCTTCAAAGAAGAACTTGGAGCCGTCCTTCCAGGTGTACTCCACGGAGTAGTGATCAAAGTTCTGGTCCACAAAGTCTCCACGGTCCGTGCGACCACCACTGGCTTGTGCCTCCACGGGCCAGTCATTTTTCATCCAGCAGGCTTCATCAATGTTGTGGATGAAAAAGTCACTGTAGGAGCCACCGCTCGCCCAGAG
>JBGGMQ010001039.1:0-5685 GCA_041287975.1 Verrucomicrobium sp.
GTGCAAGAGGGCCGCCGTGATCACCACCTTGCGGCGCATGCCTTTCGAGTAGGCTCCAAGGAGCTTGCCCTTCAGGGTGTCCATTCCCAGTTCAAAAAACTCGATGAAGCGAGCTACCCGCTCCACGGCCACCTTTTCCTCAATGCCGTAGAGAGCCGCCACCATGAGCAAGTACTCCAGGCCGGTCAAAGACTCGTACACGGCCCCGGAGTCCGGGACGAAGCCAAAGGCCCGCTTCGCCTGGAGGGCATCCTGGATGATGTCGAAGCCTGCGATGCGGGCCGTGCCCTCATCCGGGTGGAGGAGCCCGCTAAGCATCTCCAGCGTGGTGGTCTTGCCGGCACCGTTCGGTCCCAAGAGGCCGACGATCTGCCCTGCCGGAATCTCCAGCGACAGGTGGTCCACGGCGAGTTGGGCACCGTACCTTTTGGTCAGCCGGTCGAGGGAGAGCATGCTTTGAAATACAGGGATAAGGGGTAAGGGAAAAGGCAAAAGTAGCTTCCCTGAGTCTCCGAACCCACACACTTTTTACTTTTCACTTCTGTGGCCCCGCGCCAGACTCCGGCTTTCCCTTCACACCTATCTTCACTAACAAGACATGAGCAGAAAAATTCGTTACGGCATGGTCGGCGGTGGCCGGGGTGCTTTCATTGGCGGGGTACACCGGATTGCGGCCAACATTGACGGCCAGATTGAGCTGGTTTGCGGAGCCTTTTCCTCGGATCCCCAGAAGTCCAAGGACTCTGGCGCGGATTTCTTCCTTCCGGCGGACCGTTGCTACGGCAGCTTTGAGGAGATGATCGCCAAGGAAGCTGCGCTGCCCGAGGGCGAGCGCATGGACTTCGTGTCGATCGTGACGCCGAACCACATGCACTTCCCCCCGGCCAAGGCGGCTTTGGAGGCGGGTTTCCATGTGCTTTCCGACAAGCCCGCAACGCTGACGCTGGACGAAGCCAAGGCGCTGGCCGAGATCGTGAAAAAGTCCGGGCAGCTCTACGGGCTGACGCACAACTACACGGGCTACCCGCTGGTGAAGCAGGCCCGTGAGATGGTGCACGAAGGCAAGCTGGGCAAGATTCGCAAAGTGGTGGTGGAATACCCCCAAGGCTGGCTGGCAACCCGCGTCGAGGCCTCTGGCTCCAAGCAGGCCGAGTGGCGCACGGATCCCAAGCGCTCAGGCGCAGCGGGATGCATTGGGGACATCGGCACCCACGCCGAGAACCTCGCCGAATACGTCACTGGGCTCAAAATCAAAGAACTGGCAGCTGATATCACGACTTTTGTGGAAGGTCGGGCCTTGGACGATGACGGCAACGTACTGCTCCGCTTTGACAATGGAGCCAAGGGCATTCTGCATGCCTCCCAGATCAGCGTGGGTGAGGAGAACAACCTCAACATCCGTGTGTACGGGGAGAAAGGCGGCCTTGAATGGCATCAGAAGGAACCCAACACCCTCCTGGTGAAGTGGATGGACCAGCCGATGCAGGTGTATCGCACCGCCAACGGGTATCTTGGCAAGGCTGCACTGGCCGCAGGCCGCACTCCTCCCTCACACCCCGAGGGGTACCTTGAGGCATTCGCGAACATCTATCGCAACTTCGCCGCTCACATCCGCGCCGGGCTGGAAGGCACCACGCCTGACCCACTGGTGCTGGACTACCCGAAGATCGAAGACGGCGTGCGTGGCATGGCCTTCATCGAGGCGGTGGTGGCGTCCTCCCAGAACAACGCTGCCTGGACGTCACTGGACTCCTAGGCACTGCAAGATCCCCATCTCGAAAGCGTCAGCCCGACGGGTTGGCGCTTTTTTTTCGCCTCTTTGGCATGCTCCTGGCAGGGAAAAGAGGCCCCCTTGATGCTGGTTGTGTTACTTCGGAATTGCCTGAAATGGAGCATGAGCAACGCTTCATTTTTTGGAGGTGTCATTTCACTTACGAGAATGTTATCCTGTGCCGCCGTCCTGCCACCATGTTGCCTCTGCCGTCGTCCCGCACTTTTCCACTCCTGCTGAGCTGCCTCTTCACTGCCACTTTTTTGGGTGGCAGCAGGGTGGTCGCGCAGTCGGAGTTGGGGCGCAAGGTCAGCTTCAACTTCGAGGTCCAGCCCATCTTGGCGGGAAGTTGTTACCAGTGTCATGGCCCCGATGCCAAGCAGCGCAAGGGAGATTTGAGACTGGATCTACGGGAAGCGGCGCTGGAGCAAGGGGCGATCGTTCCTGGCAATCCCGGCAAGAGCCCTTTGGTTGAGCGCATCTTCACCACCGACGTTGAGGACGTGATGCCTCCAACAGACTCGCACCGCACCCTCACCGAGGAGCAGAAGGAAGTGCTGAAGCGCTGGATCGCCCAGGGGGCCGAATACGAGAAGCACTGGGCCTTCATCCCGCCTGCCAAGGTTCCCGTGCCATCCATTGCCAAAGATGCGGGGACCTTCCCGCTCAAGAGTCCGATCGACAACTTCGTCCTGGAGTCCCTGGAGCAAAAGGGCTTGGCCCCGGCCGCGCCGACGCGGAAGGAACGGTGGCTCCGCAGGGTGACCTTTGACCTGACGGGGTTGCCACCCACGCTGACGGAAATCGAGGTGTATCTGGCAGACACAGCACCGACTGCCAAAGAGACCGTGGTGGAACGACTGCTGGGCAGCCGCCACTATGGGGAACGTCTGGCCACCGACTGGCTGGACGCGGCCCGATATGCCGACTCATACGGTCGACATGAGGACGCCGAGAGTGCCGTCTGGCCTTACCGCGACTGGGTCATTCAGGCTTTCAATGACAATCTGCCTTATGACAAATTCCTGGTGATACAGACGGCGGGTGACTTGCTCTCCCCCACCCCGTCCCAGCCTGACTTGATAGCAACGGCTTTCAACCGGCTGGTGCAGCAGTCGAATGAGGCCGGGAGCAATGAGGAGGAGTTCCGCCAGGAACATGTGGCGGACCGGATCAAAACCAACGCCACGGCCATCCTGGGTCTCACGCTGGAATGCGCCCGCTGTCACGATCACAAGTACGACCCCCTGACCCAACGCGAGTACTACCAGATGGCGGCGTTCTTCAACAACGTCAACGAACTGGGGCTCTTCTCCCGCACCACGGCTGCCACCCCTGCGCCGACGTTGCACCTGCTGAGCCCCGAGCTTGACGGGCGCAACCGGGAACTGCTGCTACAGATCCAGCAAGCTGAGAAAGAGTGGAACGAACTCCAGGAGAAGAGCCGGGATCGATACACCGCCTGGGCGAATTCCAACGCGAATCCGGATCCGGCAACACCGCTCGCGCATTACGAATTTGAGAGCGTGGGTGAAAAGAAGCGTGGGCAGCGCAAGCAGTTCACGGATGCGCTCCACCCTGGGAAGAATGTTGGAGTCGCCCGGCAGTCCATTGAACCGATGAACGGGGTGAATGGTCTGGCTCTGCGATTTGAGGATGACAATGGTGCGGCGTTTCCTGACGTGGGACAGTTTCGAAGGGGAGACACATTCAGCTTTGCCCTCTGGATTCGGCCTGAAGAAAAGCAGGAACGGGCCGTGGTGATCCATCGTTCTCGTGGCGGCCTGGACGCCGCCAGCCGCGGGTATGAGTTGATGCTCAATGACCTGCATCCGGAATTTGCCCTGAGTCATTTTGCCCCCGGCAACTCCATTCGTGTGCGGGCGAAGGGGACCATAGCGCTCAAGGAATGGAGCCACGTCGTCGCGACCTACGACGGATCGAGCCGGGCGGAAGGCATCCACCTTTACATCAATGGCGAGCCGACTGAGGTGGAGGTCCTTTCCAATCACCTCTACCGGGACATTCTCTACCGTCCAGAGTGGGGTGACTATGATGCCGTGAAACTTCAGGACAATCTGGGCGAGCAAGTGGCGCTGACGATCGGGTATCGCAAGAACGACCGTGTCATCAAAAACGCCTCGTTTGATGACTTCAAGGTATTCGACAAAGCGCTCACGCCCGCTGAAGCGGAGTACCTGACTACTCTGGTGCCGAAAAAAGAGGAGAAGCGCGGAGTCTGGGCGGGGATCTGGTATGGACTGACCCATCCCTTCGTACAAAGGGCCCCGGAGCCCAGCCCGGAGCCGTGGTATGAAACCTGGCTACGGGACATTGACCCCCAAGGCACGGCTCTGCTGAAGAAACTGCATGAGCTGCGCACCGCCCAGGACAACCTGGCGAATGATGCGAAGGAACTCATGGTCATGCAGGAGATGACACCCCGGCGCCGCACTCACGTGCTGGCGAGAGGCCAGTTCGACCAGCCGGGCGCAGAGGTGTTTCCTGAAACTCCTGCCTCCGTGCTGCCGATGACGACGGACATGCCGCGCAACCGGCTGGGGCTGGCCCAGTGGTATGTGGACAGACAGAACCCGCTGACGGCCCGGGTGGCGGTGAACCGCGTCTGGCAGATCTTCTTCGGCCGGGGTATTGTGGGCACCACAGAGGACTTCGGCATCCAGGGGGAACTGCCAACCCATCCGGCGCTGCTGGACTGGCTGGCCACGGATTTCAGGGATCACGGCTGGGACATGAAGCGGCTGTGCCGGATGATTGCACTTTCCTCGACCTACGGGCAGTCGTCACTCCCTGCTGATCCCCGGCTGCTCAAGGATGATCCAGAGAACCGCCTGCTGGCACGGGGTCCGCGCCACCGGCTGAGTGCAGAGATGATCCGTGACAATGCGCTTGCCGCGAGTGGGTTGCTGGTGCCGCTGGTGGGGGGGCCGTCCGTGCGCCCGTATGCTCCCGACAATCTCTACGAGGATGCGGGCATTCAGAACCACTATCATCAGGACAAAGGGGATGCTTTGTGGCGGCGCAGTCTGTACACCTTCTGGAAGAGAACAATGCCTCCTCCTACGCTGGCGGTTTTTGATGCGCCGAGTCGCGAATACTGCAGGGTCCGCCGGGAAAACACCAGCACGCCGATGCAGTCGCTGGCCATGATGAATGCGCCCGAGTTCATAGAGGCTGCCAGAGTGCTCGCAGAGCAACTGGTCAAATCCCACCCCCAAGACGCTCCGAAGCGCATCGCTGAAGCTTTCCGGCTCACCACCAGCCGACCAGCCACGGAGGCAGAGACAGCGGTGCTGATGCAACTTTTCGAAGCTGAGAGAGCGCACTTCACAGGACTGCCTGAAGATGCTGAAAAAGTTCGGGGCGAGAATGGAGAGCACCCTGCTGATACAGCTCTGCCTGCGGTGGAAGTGGCCGCCACGACGATGGTGGTCCGAACGCTTCTGAGCAGTGACGAAGCCTCCGTGAAGCAATGATCTTCGAGCCTGCCACTACGACTCGCTCTTCCCTTCCTCATCATCCGCCCATGACCGCCTCCCCCCTCCCCCAAATGAACCGCCGCCAGATGCTGGGGCGGACGGCATTGGGACTTGGCACGCTCGCCTTTGCCGACCTGCTGGCTGCGGACTCGGGAAGAGGAGAAGCGCTTCCGAAGCCAGGTATTCCCGGGCTGCCACATTTTGCCCCGAAGGCAAAGCGGGTGATCACCTTGTTCATGAGCGGAGGCATGTCGCACCTGGAGACCTTCGATCACAAGCCGGAACTCGTGAAGCGGACCGGACAGGAGCTGCCTGACTCTTCCAAGAAGGGGCGCGACGTCCTGCTCGGCATGTCTGGAAACCAGGCCACGTTTCCCCTTGTCGGCTCGTGCGTGCCGTTCAAGCAACATGGGC
>JBGGMQ010001040.1:0-5255 GCA_041287975.1 Verrucomicrobium sp.
GATCAGCGTGAAACCCAGCGGGGGGATTGAAGACAAACGCAAACGTTTCATGGGCTTTCGGTTGGGCAGGTGAAGTCGGGTAAACGGGCAGGAGGACGGTCCGGCTCAGAGCGAAGCGGCTGCGGGAGCGGCGGCTTCAGACTTTTCCATGCGCACGACAGTCACGGCGCGCTTCCAGACACGGCTGGGGTCCGCAAAAGGATCGCCACTGGTGCGGTCACTGATGGCCACGATGGCCTGGCGCAGGTAGCCATTGCGGGCGTTGCCGGGCAGGTCCACCCCGGAAGTGGTGCCGGAAACTTCGGGTGACACCTGGACGGTGTAGATGCTGCTCACGTCATCCACCTTGCCACCTTGCACGGGATCGCCACCCGCGTCGAATTTGTAGATGATGCCGGAGGCGGTGTTGGCCCATTCGTCAAAGTCACGCATCTGCAGATCCTGGGAGATCCAGCGGAGGATACGTGCCGTGGCCATTTGGTTCGAGGAGGCGCGCATCTGGTCGAGACCGGAGGGCAGCAGGGAGATCAGCAGCACCACCGTGGTGGCGGCAATGCCCACGGCGAGCACCACTTCAACAAGGCTGAAGCCACGTCTGTGGTGGCGGTTGGCAGAGATGAGGTGTTTCATAGTAGGGATGGGGGCTTGGGGTTCGTTGAAGGGATGAGTCTAGGGCGGGTTTAAGGAGCAAACTGACGCGTCTGCACGACGCGGTGGCGGTAGTAACGGTCCAGGCTGAAGGCTGGATTCGCAAAGTCACTGGTGCTGGCCATGTCCGGCATGTTGCGGTCGCCCGGATCAATATAGCGCTCGAAGATGGAGGAACCACGCTGCTCTGCGGAGACACTGTCCTTTTCTTCATCCCAGACGGTGGGATCGGTGCTGCGGGCCTTGCGAAGGTACTGCACCTTGTAATGCACCTGGAAGACGTTGGACTTGGTGGTTAGCCGTGGGTAGATGTCATTGTAGGGGCTCTCACGGCCATTGTCACCCGTGAGTGTCATCTTGCGCCACCAGAGGACTGAGCTCGCATAGGTGGGCACGACAGGAGCATTGGGGTGATACACCGCACCTTTGAGTGTAGCCGGCACGAGAAAGATGTCGCAAATTTCGGAGGCTGACCGGAAGACATCTCCAGACTGGAACCTGAGTTCCAGGCCGCGCAGCGTACCGGTGTTGGAATCCAGGTTGATGTCGTAGCGGAAGTCGTAGGGGCTCTTGTTGAGCCCTTTGTAATTGTCCGAGTTGCCCAAGGTCTTGTCAGCAGCCAGATCTGGAGGCAGCGCGGTGATGCGCGTGTTCTTCAGCGCGGCATGGAGGCCGGTGCGGCGTTTGATGTAGCGGAAGGGATAGATCTCCGTGTTCATGTTGATCTTGCCGCCAGTCGAGAAGGGCTCGCTGATGGCACCAGGCTGCGCGACCGGCATCCAGAACCAGTCCAGATACAAGTGATCTTTGGGAGATCCGAACCCGAAGTGGTCAGCGGTTGTCGGCAGTGAAGTGGAGACCGTCTGACGCGAGGCCGGGTTGGGGCAAAACAGCAGTGTCTGCCAGGGGCGGAGATTTTTCACACCCGTGGGCAGCGCGCCAAACATGACGGGTGAGGAAATCTGGCGGTTCGGGGTGAAGTTCGTGCCGGTATCTTCGCTGTTGTCATAGCCGTAGGAGTAGTAGCCCCCGCCGTTGTACTTGTAACTGGCGAGGATGGGGTAACGAAGAAACGGACCGTCAGAAAAGATGCCCACGCCGGTCTCCCAGTCACCAGGACGGTTGTCAGCGTTGAGCGCAGCCGTTGTGCCTTTGGGGACGATCGGCACAGCGCTCGGCCCGTACTTGAGGCCGGCCACCAAAGGGCCAGCCCGTGAGATGTTCGTCGGGCGGACGGAGTTGTTTCCTACCAGAGCAATATCATTCTCCGTCGTGTTGCCCTGCGGGTTGTACCCCACCTGTCCGAGGAGATTCCAGCGGTCTTCTCGCAAGGAGCAACCATCGCGATCTCCATAGTCCGTACTGCTCCACTTGGAGTTTTTCTTGAACCAGGAGGCGGGCACTTCCGTGGTGGCGGCCAGGAGGCGGAAGTCTCCCTTGCTTGGGCCAGCGGGATCGAGTTGAATCGCCCGTACCACATCCTCCTTGTTGATCAGGGTGAGGCGGTGATCTTTCCAGTAGGCCATACTGGTGTACAAGGGGTTGCCCCATTTACCCGACGGCGCACTGGGGTAGTTGTAATCGCTGTTGTCGGAGAGGCGTTTGATCCGCTGGGCAAAGGTGCGGCGTTCTCCGCCTTCCAAGGCTGCGGCAGATTTGTCAGTGCTGGGGTTGGGGGCGTCGATGGCCGCATCGTCCATGTGAGGGCGGGGGAAAATCTGCGTGCCGGAGAAGTCCATGCTGAGTTTCTGGATCAACTCACCGCCAGACTCTGGACTGTCGGTGACAGTGCGCATTTCAATGGTGATCGGCGCACCGGTAAAGGTCATCTTCGAGGGATCATCCCCCAGGGGAACTGCCACCGGATCGGAGAAGAAGGGATAGTCGTTGCTTTCGTTGATGTTGGTCTTCTTCACGTTCTTGAACGTGTTCAGTCCGTTCATCATGAAAACCAGCAAGTTCTGATAGGCCTGACAGGGGCCCCAGCCCCCCGCCGTGCTGTTTGTGCTGAGACGAGTGGTTGCGCTGGGGAGAAAGCCCATAGGCAGCATGGGCGCAGCGGAGGCGGAGGTGAGCACGGGGCCCAACTTGAACCCGTCCATGCCGGTGATTTTGACCCTATAGCGAGGAGAAAGCTGAGGCTCGCCAGGCGCGAGACGCAGGAAGTTCAAAATAAGGAAACACTCCACCTTGGTCACACGATTCTGCGCATCTTTTTCCGTACCCGTAAACACCAGGGCAGCCTCCGTGATGGTGGGGAAGCGTCCAAATCCCTTGCAGGCCTTGTCGTTCAAGTTGATACGGAGCGGCACTACATAGTTCTCACCAGCGTCGCCACCGGAACCGGCGTAGTAATATTTCGGCTCAATGGACTTCGAGACCACATTAGGGGCGGACCGGACATAGTCCAAAGTCTCCGTTAGGATCTGGTCTGCATCATCCGTGTACTTCTGGGCAAAATTCCCACCAAACCCAGGAATGTTGGCCTGCGTCATTTGCTGCAGATAGCCCATGATAGACCGGTTCCGAGTCATGGTGGAATCCGTGTAGTCCTTGTTCAGATAGTGAGCACTCGTCAGTTGTGAGCCAGTGGTCGTAGAACTCGCACGCTGGAAGTAAAAGGGACGCTTGTTGGCCGTGGAAGCAAAAGCGATGACGGAATCCACCGCATTCCGATGGGCTGTATTGAAGCTGATGGGCCAGATCGAGATTCTCGGCTTGTTGAAGAGGTTCACTTCCGGTGCCCGGCTGTGCGCGGTAAGGAAAAACCGGGTTTTGGAAAGCACATCCGCATTGATGGCCGCAACTCCGACATTGGTGCGAGCAGGATTGAAAATCAATTCATCCGTGGAGGCATAATAACGGTCGGGATCCCTTGGATTCGTGCCTCCGGAAGTGCCGCTGGTGGTGATCACAGTACCGCCGCGGGTGCCGCCCATGGCGACCCTGGGGGCCAGCTTGTAGTAGGCCTCCAGTTGGGTCGCGTACTCAGCAGCTTCCGAGACGATGTGGGGAGACTTCGTCATTGGCATCCAAGGGCCGAAGATGGCGCTCAAGCTGGTCCGGCTCGGGTGGCCGGGATAGCGGGTGAACTCGTCTCTCACCAGCAGGCTGGTGGCGTAACCAAAAGGCGCGGTGGCAACGTTGTTCAACGCCGCCGCATTGCCACGCTCAATGTTGGTATTACCCAGAGGCAAGTCCCAGAACGCCCCCTCACTTGCGGTGTTGATGTTGACCTTGGAAGATTCATCATCCGTCCAGAAGGCGATGCGCCCTGCGACAGGATTGTTCACCGTCGCGCCTGGCACACTGACTGTCATGCCATCTCCACCGGAAGCACTGCCTGCGCTCATGGCACCATCTTGCAGGATGTAAATCCAGCGGACTGGCATGGGCAAAGGGTTCGATGGGTTATTTTCCGTGGCAGGAGCAACCGAGAGCTTTTCAAGCCCGGAACCCGACGTGAGCAACTCTGCGCCGGCGATGCGGCTCTGTCCACCCGCACCGACGGGGATTGAATTGAACCCCTCTGGATCTACGATAGGATAGACCGGCTTGATGCCCTTGCCGCTGGAGTCCCGGGCGGTGTACACAGGAGCATTCAGGTCAGTGAACATGGCCTTTTTTTCATGCCACTGCTCGGGAAGCTCATTCGTGGGATTGATGTCTGGAGACATGCCACCCTCATTGGGCAGAACCTCCATTTCCGCAGCGGAATAGAGTTTGTAGGCCCGGTCTAGCTTGGTGCGCTGGGTGAGAGGGTCCACATTCTGCCCAAAGACGCGAATCAAACCCGGCTGGGAGGCCCAAGTCTTCGTGCTGCCGTTGTTCTCCGTGGCCTTGCGTACTTGGGCGATCACGATGTTAAGGGGCAGGTCGGCCAGCAGTTTCGCTTCCTCCCCTTTGGCATAGGATCCACTGGAGCGTGTCTCCGTATGCACCATGGAGAGGAAACCCGTCACCAGGAGCACCAGCAGCGCGACCACGCTCAGCACCATGATGAGAGCCACACCAGACTGACGGCGGCGCAGGGAACGCATCACCTCGGCTCCGGCGGCATAGACCTTTTTTGTCGGTTGAAAAACGAACTTAAAGTTTTTCATTGTGCTTTGGGGGTCATTTCGTTAGTCTCGAAAAAATCTGGGAAATAAATCGGCTGAAAATTCAGTGGCCGTTGAGGGAATGAATAGCTAGGAGCATGCCGGACATGCCAAAGCGGGGCCTGAGTTGATTCGCAAATCGCGCAGCTGCGTTCGCATTTAGCGCAGCTTCCATCTTGTCTAGCACCAGGCGTGAACGCGCTGGATTCCTTGTGGCAGTAGGCGTGAAGCGCCTACCTCTCTCCACGATTGCGGCAATTGCATCAAAAACGTCACGGCGGAGGAATTGTCCGGTATAGCGGACATCGCTGCCGTGTTTGAAGCTTTGTGGGTATTTTCTCATGAGGTCATCCGGAATGTCCGGAGGCGGATTTTTCAGGCCCGTGTGGGCAAACTGAACTCTACAAAAGGCTGCGTTAACGCTGTGCCGGCCTCTCCAAAGGAATTTCCAGTGAAACTGCCGTCACACACGATTGAACAGCAATTCGCGTGCGACTGACGAGCCTA
>JBGGMQ010001041.1:0-3583 GCA_041287975.1 Verrucomicrobium sp.
GCTCGCCTCCTACCAGCCGACCACAGGGGCACCGCCCATGACGCTGATGCCTCCCGGTGCAGCGACTCCGAGAATGCCGTCCTACAGCTATGGGCAGCAGGGGCACATGATGTTCGGCAGCCCGCCGTCGATCAACAACGGGGCGCCGCCGATCAGGGCTGAGTCCTACATCCTGGTGGACGCTGACAGCGGCGCCGTCCTGGCGGCCCGCAATGCGGACGACCGCCGTGGGGCTGCCAGCACCCAGAAGCTGCTCACCGCATTGATCGTGGCAGAGTCTGGCAACCTGGACCAGCGGGTGCGGATCGCCGCAAGCGACGTGGTGGTGGAGCCTTCCAAACTGGGAGTGAGGCCTGGTGAAGTGTACACCCGCCGGGATCTGCTGATCGCCTTCCTCGTGAAAAGTTCCAACGACGTGGCCAACGTCCTCGCCCGGGACAATGCGGGCAGTGTGGAGGCCTTCGCCAGCCGTATGACGGCGCGCGCCCGCTCCCTCGGAGCCGTGAGTTCGTCTTTTGCCAATCCGCATGGTCTCACTGAGGCGGGTCAGTACTCCAGCGCCCGGGACATGGCCCGGGTCGCTTGGGCCTGCTACAACAACCCGATCATCCGGGATGCCGTCCGCCGGAAGTATTACAGCTTCACTTTTAACAATGGGCGGACTGTCACTCTGAAAAACACCAACGAGATTTTGGGCAAGATGGCAGAATGCAATGGGATGAAAACGGGCTATACCGTGGCTGCGGGCCGCTGTTTGATTTCCAGTGCCCACGCAGGCCGCAAGGACATCATCCTCGTGCAGTTTGGCACCCGTACGAAGTACATCTGGGATGACGGCATCGCGATGATGCGCTGGGGCTTGAGGAGATAAAGTGCGGCGACACCGTGTGGCGGAGGGGGCTTGCCTCCTGGTCCACTTGCCAGTTGAAGTACTGACGCGTCAGGGACTTCGCACGTTTCCTCCCGCGGCGACCAAGAAGCGGGACGCTTCCACCACACTGTTGGACTTGTCACCGCCCGCCAAAGATGGCGCTGCCGACCCGCACGTGGGTGGAGCCTTCCTCAATGGCCACTTCATAGTCGCTGCTCATGCCCATACTCAGGCCTGGAAGAGAGCGGCCGGAGCGGTCCTGCAACCGGTCGCGCAATTCCCGCAGCGCCACGAAGTATCGGCGGCTGTCCTCCGGCGACTCCCCCACGGGCGGAACGGTCATGAGACCGGTGATGTGCAGCCCCTCCAGAGAGAGCAGCGCCTCAAAATCACGCTCCAGCTGTTCGGGCTCGAACCCGAATTTACTGGCCTCCCCCGAGACATTCACCTCAAGGAAAAGAGAAGGGTGCCGATCCACCTCGCCACCGATGCGATGGATCTGGCGCGCAAGGTCCAAACTGTCCACACTATGTATGGCCTCGACGATGGGAAGAACCTTGCGGACTTTGTTGGATTGCAGGTGGCCAATGAGGTGCCAGCGGGTTGTCGCAGGCAGGGCGGGAACTTTTGAAATTAATTCCTGAACCCGGTTTTCCCCAAACAAATTGCATCCGGTATTCAACGCCTCTCGAATACTTTCGATTGGAAATGTTTTAGATACTGCAATTAGCTCTACTTCTCGTAAATGACGTCCAGATCGTGCCACTGCTGCGACAATTTTTGATTTTACAAGGTTTAGATTGTCGGGGATAAGCATGCGTTATTAAAGGGTCTATTATTTTTCTTTTACAAATTTCCCTAATTCTCGATGCAGCTCCAAATCTTCAAAATCTTTTGTGATCTAGTTGAAACTGGTAGCTTCAGTCTCGCTGCAGCAAAAAATAATATCACGCAAAGTGCGGTGAGCCAGCAGATCCGGGTTTTGGAGGAGAAGTACGGCGTAACGTTCTTTGAACGGGGTGGTAAAAAGTTTTCCATCACGCCAGAAGGGGAGATCTTTGACAAGGCATCTCGTGAGATCCTGAGCGTGTACGACAACATCAATTCGCGCCTGCATGAACTGCGCGACGTGGTGGCAGGTCCTCTGCGTGTCAGTACCGTGTACAGCATCGGCCTGCACGAACTGCCCAGCAAGCTGCAGAAGTTTCGCGAGGCCCATCCGGATGTGGAAGTGCAGATCGAGTACAAGCGCTCCCCGGTGATTTATGATGATGTGGCAGAGGGCCGCGCTGACATTGGCCTGGTGGCTTTCCCCGTGCGCGGCAAGGGTATCATCAGCGACGTTTTTGATGAAGACGAGATGGTGGTGATCTGCTCCCCCTCCCACCGCCTGGCCAAGAAGCGCAAGGTGAAGCTCAAGGAACTGCAGGGCGAGAACTTCGTGGCCTTCGATCCCGACACGCCCACCCGCAAGGCCATTGACCGGGCGCTCAAGGGCCACTCCATCACTTTCACCCAGCAGCATGAGTTCGACAACATCGAGACGGTGAAGCGGGCCGTGGAAGTGGCAGGCGTTGTTTCCATAGTTCCCCGCCGCACGGTGGACAAGGAAGTGACCGAGGGCCGCCTCGTCGCCATCAAGGTGGAGGACGCACCGCTCAACCGCCCGCTCGGCATTCTGCGCAAGCAGGCCCGCATCACCACCCCGGCGATGCGTGAGTTCATGAACGTGCTTCTGGGGACAAAGTAGTTCGAGTCAATCAATTTCAAAGGCCGCCATGGACCGAGCGATACGCTGGATGCGACGCCTGGCCATGGCGGCTTTGTTTTTGGGAATCGTCCTGCACCTCCGTGTGCACGACACCGTTCCCGGGCTGGCAACCGTCTTCTACGGTCTGCCGCTGCCAGTGCTCACCGGGGGCTGGCTGGCGCTGGTGTTCCTGGGTGGCTATCGCTGCGTCGGCCGTGCCCTGTGTGTGATGCTCGCGCTTGGCTGCGGGTACGCGTGGTACAGCGGGTCTTTTCAACACCATCGACCGGCCAGCATCCTGGCGGGGCAACGCGAGGTGAAGGTGCTGTTCTGGAATCTGGCTCACTGGAGACTTCCGCATGAGGCACTGGAGAAGCTGATCCTCGAACAGAAGCCGGACATTGCCGGGTTCGTTGAAACAGGACTCATCTCTGGGGATCCCAATCCTCTGGTGAAACAGTTGCCGCCAGGGTACCAGGCGCTGAAGGTGGAGCATGGCATGTCGGTGATCGTCCGTGGCGGGGCACAAAGTGTACGGGTGCGGAAGCTTCCCTCCACCAGCAAGTATGTGGAGCTGGCACTGACTGTGGACGGTGCAGTGTGGAGATTGTTTGTTGTGGATGGAGTCTCCTCCCCTCTCCGCTCCCGCGAGGATGTATTGAAGGAAGTGCTGGCGGAGGCCAGGGGGCATCCTCGAACCTTCATCATGGGTGATTTCAACACCCCGAGAGAGTCGGCATGGCTCGTGCCGTGGCGGAAGGACTTCTGCCACTCATTCGACTCCGCAGGCAATGGCTGGAGCGAGACCTGGCCCCGGCAGTCACCTGTGGCGCTCTTGAGCATTGACCACCTGTGGAGCTCGCGGGATTTGCAGCCACTGATCGCGGAGAAGTTCTGGCGGGCTGAATCGGATCACGCTGCGATCATGGGGACGTTCCGGGTGGGAAACTGAGTTTTCAGTT
>JBGGMQ010001042.1:0-10137 GCA_041287975.1 Verrucomicrobium sp.
TTCCCCGAAGGGGATGCTGTCACAAGCCCAATCGTAGAAGCGAGACGCTTCTGCACACTGGGCGATGGGCCGGTTTGGAAAGATGGAGGTGGCTTGGGAGTTGCTTTGCGATTCAGGTTCGCCGCTCATGTAACTGATTCCCATACCCACTTGGAAACGGTTGGGAGGGGTACGGCAGGCGATTCATCTATGGAGTCACCGTAGAGTACCACTATCAAAATTGGCAAAGGCAACTCCATTTTTGAGACTCAATCTTAGTCACATATGGTAATTTCATGGATATGTGAGACACCAATTCCAAGCAGCCGAAAAAATATTCGATTTACTGCAATACTTCGCAAAAATTGATCGCAGATTGCGGTATTCCAATATAGATTCCAGAGTGCCGGTAGATGCCCGTCATTTCTGATCGAATCTAAACCTCCCGCGGTACTGTTTTTGAACTCTCAACCCAACGAGCTCTCATGATCCTCTGGCGAGTAGTGATTGTGGATGATGAGTCGGCTGCCCGGAATCACATCCGGCAGTTGCTGTCCCAATTGCCCGACATGGAGGTGATTGGTGAGGCCAGCGACATTGAGGGGGCAGAAAGCCTATGCAATCGTTTGCGCCCCGACCTTGTCTTTCTGGATGTAAACCTAGCCAGGGGCACAGGCTTTGACCTGCTGCCTTTGCTTCATCCTCTGCCAAAGGTCATTTTCGTCACCGCCTTTGACCGGTTTGCGCAGCGGGCCTTTGAGGTGAATGCGGCCGATTACCTGTTGAAGCCGGTCACTGCCAGCCGGATGAAGCTGGCGCTATCGCGCCTCAGCCAAGGGCAGGCGCTGACCCAGCCTTCGTC
The DNA here is from genome assembly GCA_041287975.1 of Verrucomicrobium sp. Classification (GTDB taxonomy): domain Bacteria; phylum Verrucomicrobiota; class Verrucomicrobiia; order Verrucomicrobiales; family Verrucomicrobiaceae; genus Verrucomicrobium. Next base: position 842 of record JBGGMQ010001042.1, read on the forward strand.
TCCGGCCTCATCGCCGGAACCTGCGGATACACAGCCGCAGTTTCAAATGGACGACATGGTGTTCCTGCCCATGGAAAAAAGTCTTCGCGTGGTCTCCACGAACGAGATTACGAGCATCCTTGCCGACGGGAACTACTCCACGGTCGGGCTGAAAGATGGCACGAACCAGTTTGTGACAAGGTCTGTGGGCGAGTGGGAGAAACGTCTCCCCCAGCAGTTCTTCAGCCGTCTGGACCGATCTATCATCGTCAACCGATCGCACCTGAGGGAAGTGAAGGTTATCAATCGTGACCAGGCGCGGTTGATGGTGGCAGGAAACAAGGAGGGAATCATCCTGGGGCGCACGGCACTGGCGCGAGCCAAGGCCTTGTTCAAGAGCACTTGAGCAGTTGCGGGATCTCCCCTCTCCTCTCTCACAGTCTCAAGAATCTTCCTCTTCTGCGAATGAGAAGCGCCAGGCCGAAAGTGGCGATTAGAAGGGCACCCCCAGGCTCAGGGATGGGAATGAACTTGTGATCGGAACGGTCGGCGCTGAAGTTCAATGCGGGGTCCATGCCCTGCACCATCAGTGCTGACTCCTCAGGAATGGCCGCACCCAGTGCGCAGACACCATACACCAGGGTCATCAATACAGCGGCAAACGACAGAACAGATTTCATGAAACTTTGAAAGGCGGATCTAGGAAATATAAATACCGAGACCAAAATTGAGCACGAACCCGGACAGCGGGCAGGGTCAGTGACGGAGCACGGAGACCGCCCGGCTCATGCTTGAGATTGATTGAGTGGGAGAGGAATTGCCGTGCCACGCCCGCACCTCACGGGCGCGACACGGTCCCCAGCCAACTAACACAGCGACATGTTCGTTTTGAGTGCTGGGAAATTTGTATTGAAAGGCCGCCCTCCGGGGCGCGATGCTAGATCACACCGGGCAACAGGGAGGGTTACTCGTGAGTATGCCTTGCCCGGAGATCCAGCTTCCGATAGAGAGTAGAGACAGAGATGCCCAGCATGGATATCGTCTTTTCCCTGCTCCCCCGGTTGAAGCGGAGGGTTTCATGGATGAAGCGCTTTGACTGTGCCTCCACGAACTCGTCCAGAGTCTGGCCAATCGGAAGGCTAGTTTCATCCTGTGACTGGGAGAACCCGGTGCTGGACGGGGATAGTGCCTGCGGTTGCGTCATGCGGAGCGGCAGATCTTCCGGCTTGATGATTCCGCCAGCGCACAGGGCGCAAGCGTGCTCAAGGGCATGCCGCAACTCGGCTACATTACCCGGCCAGGTATAGCTCAAGATGTGATAGCGGGCGGTTTCTGAGAGAGCGACGGCAGAACCTGAGCGGGCAGAGTGCGACAGCAGGAAACGATCTACCAGCATGGGAAGGTCCTCGCGCCGGTCACGCAGCTGGGGCAGGACCACGGTCACCACCGAAACTAGATAATAGAGTTTCTCCAGGAACTTGCGCTTTCGCACCTGATCCCCCATGTCCATCACCGAAGAGCAGATGAGACGGCATCCCAGATCGAGATCATTCTCCAGCAGATAGACGAGCCGGGCCTGGAGCGGCAGCGGCAGTTCGTGCACTTCCGCCAGATGAACCGTGCCACCCTGGGAGCGGGCGAAAATGGACGTCCCAGCATGTCCGTCGCGACCGATCACCTCGTCCGAGAGCTGCTCCGGGGTCAAGGCAGAGCAGTGAAGCACGTTGAACGGAGCGTGACGACGCGGACTGCGATCATGCAATTCACGAGCCAAAAATTGTTTCCCCGTACCAAAGGCACCCTGGAAGAGCACCTTGTTGTCCTTGCCGGCCACACGATCGAGGATGCGGTTGACTTCACGCATCGCCTCACTGCTTTCATACGTCTTGGAGGTCATTTCGGAAAGTCGGGACGTCAAGTGTTCAACCCAGGCAAGCTTGTCGCCTTCTCTGGAGCGGGCAGCACTTTGAGGAGGAGGCTCGAGGAGCGGCGCGCTGCGTAGCGAGTCGTGGATTTGCCTCAAGCTCCTGGGGGTGCCTTCAGAGGTTTGGACGTCGGCGTACATAAGCAATGGGCAGGGTAAGTACGGGTTGGGGACTGATCGGAACTTCCAGAAAGTCCATCACATCTCAGAAGCCTCAATGCGGACTGTATGAACCCGGCATTCGACTGTACGAATCCGGCAAAATCCTATGTGTATTGCCCAAATTCCCGACTTTTGACTCTCAAATCCGTGAATCGTCCACCTTGAGGCGACCGGTTGGTGAGCACACGTCAGAATATTCCCAGCAGTAACAAAAAACCCGCCCTGAAACAGGGCGGGTTCACAATCAAGTCTGGAAGAAGAGAGGCGTGAGGGTTCCAGCCGCCTACTTTTTGTTCGGATCTTTTACTACTTCTCCGCCGGAGGGGATGCAAAGCTTGTCGCGCACGTCGGCAAAGGACCTGCCCTCCCCTGAGGCGTGAATGAAGAGCTTCTGCTTGCGGCGTTTGAGGTTCTTCAAGACGGCTTCAAGCTGCTCGTCATCCACCTTGTCCTGGAAGTCAGAGAACCAGTACAAAGCGTCGGCATCCCGCACTTCACGCACAAGGAGGGAGATCCAGGCGTATTCGATGCCCTGGCTCTTGATGAAGTAGGTCTCACCACGATTGGCAAGGACATCGTAGACAGCCTGCTCAGGTACGGGATCAGGTTCGTCCTTCTTTTTGGGAGGCGGCGCTGGCATGCCGGGAGTCGGCTGCTTCTGGTGGCTCTTGCGCCAGAAGGATTCAAAACTGCGCTCCTCCACCTTGGTGCTGGTGCGGGTGGGCATGGCATCGTCGTCAAGACGCTTGCCATTAGCCGGGCTGGCAACACCGCAGCCGACGTAGAGGACAACCTTGCTGCCCGAAGCGACGCGGTCGAGCTCCTTGACGACCTTGGTCAAGTGGGGGGTCATGGAGCCCGAGACATCCATGATCACAGCGATCTTGCGAGCCTTGAGGTCCTGGCCGAACATGATGATCGGCTTGAAGGTGGCACCTGAGGCACCGCCCATGCCCATGCCATCGCCAAAGCCGCCACCGGCACCGCTGCTGCCGAAGCCAGAGCTTCCCATGGTGCCGCCGCCCATGAGGCTGCTTAGTTCGGGCACATCGAGATTGTCCGCCGGCATATCAGGGAGAGCGATGGCGGCATTGGTGCTCGTGGAGACCACCTTGGTCATGGGAGTAGACTTGTTCAGCAGGCTGCGCTTCTTCATCTGCACCTGCCTGGCCATGTTCTGCGAGGCCTCCTGACCCGCCTTACTGCCACCACCCGGGAGGAAGTCGACCGCTTTGTCGCGCTCGACGATGGTCGTAACCATGAGCATGGCTGCCAACAAGATGCCCACATGAACGAGAATGCTGATGATAAGGGAGCCGCCGCCCACTTTACGCCAGTAGGTGGAAATGAAGTTTCCCTTCTTCTCAGGTGCAGTCGACAGGGGAGCTAAAATGACTGGACCTGCGGGAGCCGTCACCACCACGGGAACGGGCGCGCCCCTATTCACAGGGGCGGCCGGAGCTGCCACGGGAACAGGAGCCCCAGTATCTGGCAACCCGGGGAGCACCGTGGAAAGGCCCTGAATATTGACCTTGGGGACGGAGCCTGTCGGAGGCAACTGCGGTGAGGAAGGCTCAGATGAAGGATTCATGGAAACGAAGCGATGGGCAGAAACAGCGGCGGAGTCGCACAAGCCGTTCCAAACGAATGGGCATAATTTTCGACGTTGATTATGAAAGTGTTACAAGATTTTCCGACAAAGGTTTTTGACATCAGCGGACACTAATTGGCCATCCGGACGCGTCCGATGGACAACAAAAATCCGAGGCATGACGGCCAACATCGAATTCTCTTTGAAAAAAATCTGAAATGGAGTGTCCCGCCTTCGGGCATCGGTTCGTCATGCCTTTGAAAACCGGTCGTTTTACCGTGCCAGTCCACCTCATTTCAGGAGCCGATCATGAGTTTACGCAATTCCAATCCCGTTCGTCAACAGACCGCTATTGTCCGTCAGGAATTACGGCGACACCGGGTGGTCTCACGGGAGGCTTGGGTGCAAGCCCGCAAAGCGCTGCTTGAGGAGGAAAAGGCGCTTACTTACGAACGGGATCGCATCAATGCCAAACGCCGCGAACTGCCATGGGTGAGGGTGGAGAAGAATTACATCTTTGATGGTGCCAAGGGCCGGGTGACGCTGGCCGATCTCTTTGAGGGGCGCAGCCAGCTCATCGTCCAGCATTTCATGTTCGGCCCGGAGTGGCCAGAGGGGTGCGTGGGTTGCTCCTTCCTCTCTGACCACATAGATGGTGCGAGAGTGCACCTGGAGAATCACGATGTGACCGTGGCGGCGGTATCCCGGGCTCTCTGGCCTAAGATCCAGGCCTTTCAGCGCCGCATGGGCTGGACGTTCACCTGGGTATCGTCCTACCACAGCGAATTCAATTTCGACTACCATGTGTCCTACAAACAAGAGGATCGAAGCCGGGGTGTGATCACCTACAACTACGAAGAGCGTCCCTTCCAAATCGACGAACTCGGGGGCACAAGTGTGTTCTACAAAGACGAAGAGGGGCTGATCTACCACACCTATTCCGCGTATTCCCGGGGCGATGAGCAACTGCTAAACACATACAACTTCCTGGACTTGACTCCGAAAGGCCGCAACGAGAACGGCCCCGGCTATGACCTGACCGACTGGGTGCGTCACCACGACCGGTATGAGGATAAATCGAAGGCGGGGCATTGCGGTTGCGGCGGGTGCGAACCTCGCAACCAGGAAGAGGAGGGCCAGCCATGAAACGCACAGTCCCCACCCCTTGTTGTTGCAGCACGCAAAGCCCGACGAAGTCTCAGAGCGCGGCGAAACGGTTTGGCCGGGCCATGGGCTGGCTGGGACCCGGCGTGGTGCTAGTACTGATGCCCAAGTGCCCTGTATGCGTCGCGGGATATGTCGCGGTGCTGACTGGCATCGGCATTTCTCTGCCAACGGCAGCGGTCGTACGATTCACGTTGATGTTTCTTTGCATCGCCGCCCTGGCCTTCATGGTCTGGAAGCGAGCCCGGCAGCACCCTGCCCCAGTCTGGTTCCGCAGGCGGCACGCAAGGTGATCCGTGTGAAAACACTCGCGACTGACCGACTTTTCCGCCAGTTTTCCCGCATGACTTTCAAGACCCTACTTCCTCCCCCGCCCAATCTTTAACGGCACGGTTCTGAATCCGTGCTTCGCAAACCTACAGCATTCACCCCCCATCCTTATGAAAATGACCGATCCCGTGCACGACACGACACAGTACCTGCTCCTCTTCCGCGGCACCCACTGGGACAAGGGCCTTTCGCCTGATGAACTCCAGCGCGTGATGGGAGAATGGATGGCATGGTTCGACCGGATATCCGCCTCCGGAAAGATGGTCGGCTCCAATCCGCTGCTGCCTGAGGGCCGCGTGCTGACCGGAAAGAAAGGACGCAACGTGGCCGACGGCCCCTTTGCGGAGTCAAAGGAGACCATTGCCGGTTATTTCCTCCTTAAGGTGGACTCGCTGGAAGAGGCGATTGAGTTGGGACAGCAATGTCCGGCATTAGAGTATGGCATGCAGGTGGAGGTACGCCCGGTGGCATCCGCCTGCCCACCGAGCCTGAGGGTTCAGGAAATGGAAGCAGCCGCCGCCACCGCGGCCTGACGAGTGCCTGGCACGTTTTGATTTAGCTGCGCCCCCCCATGGAACTCACCCAGCATCTTCCGGACAACGCTGAGGACCTGCCGTCGAAGTCGGCGCCAGGAACAGATGCCGATGCCCCCATGCCGAGGGAAGTGCCGCGACTGACAGAGCACCTGTTCCGGCGTGAATCAGGCAGACTGGTCTCCATGCTGACAGGGATCTTTGGGGTGGAGCACCTGCAGCTGGCAGAGGACGTGGTGCAGGAGGCTCTTGCGCGGGCTCTCCGCACCTGGCCATACTACGGCACACCCAACAACCCCACCGCCTGGCTCATGCAAACGGCCAAGAATCTGGCCCTGGATGTGATCCGGCGAAACAAGATGGCGGCCGACAAACAGCCGCAGATCATCGCCTCCAAGGAGATCTGGTCAGGCGGCTCAGCGGAGGAGACGCCCCCGATGTTCGATGACGAGATCAAGGACAACGTCCTGCGCCTGATGTTCGTCTGCTGTCACCCAGAGATACCTGCGGACTCTCAGTCAGCGCTGGCTCTGAAGACGCTTTGCGGATTCGGCGTGACGGAAATCGCCCGTGCTTTCCTCTCGACCGATGCGGCTATTGCCAAGAGGCTGACGCGAGCGCGCCAGCTCATTCAGGATCTCAAGATTCCCTTTGAGATACCGTCAGGCACAGAGTTGGCTCCTCGTCTCGACGGCGTCTTGCAGATTGTCTACCTGCTCTTCAACGAAGGGTACAAGGCATCCAGCGGCGAGCATCTGGTGCGTGAAGACTTGTGCAACGAAGCTATCCGCCTGGGGACACTCCTGGCGGGTCATCCCGCAGCCAATCTACCCCGCACTCATGCCTTGCTATCCCTGATGCTGCTCAACGCGGCGAGACTCTCCGCAAGGGTGGACGGCTCTGGAAGCATCCTTCGGCTGCAGGAGCAGGACAGGAGCACCTGGAACGCCATGATGATCGCCCAGGGACTCCTGCATCTGGGTCAGTCTGCCCAAGGACGGGACTTGAGTGAATACCATCTGCAGGCTGGCATTGCGGCGTGTCACGCCACGGCCCGGGATTTCGGCTCCACCGACTGGTCGCGCATTCTGGCGCACTATGACCAGTGGATGACCATCACAGAGTCACCTGTCGTAGCACTGAATCGCGCTGTGGCCCTGGCCCATGTCGAGGGACCTGCGGTGGGGTTGGAGGCGGTGCGCACCATGCAGCACCGCAACCAGCTGGACAGCTATTTCCTATTGCACGCGGTCACGGGTGATCTGGAGCGGCAACTCGGCCGCCACGATTCTGCCGCGCGAAATTTCCGTCGTGCTCTGCAACATGCGGAGTTGCCTTCGGAGCGGGAGTTCCTGTCGAAGCGGTTGCAGGAGTGTGAAGATGGGCGGGTGCTGTGAAGGCTGCTTTTTTAGACAGGATTGACAAGATGGGCTTCGGGATTTTGGGACTTGGGTGGGGTGAAGCCGGAAGGTGCCAGGAGGGTCAAATGATGAAGGTCAGGAAGGCGAGGCCTTTGACCATGAGGGCCCAGATGAGCCAGAGCTGGGCCTTGCTGTAGACGCGCTCGCCGCTGGTTTCACGGGGATAGTCGGGGTCATGGCCGAAGAGGCGCTCCTGGTTTTTGATCATGTACACTCCGCTGGCAAGAGTCAAAGCCAAGGCGACACCGGCGATGATTTTGACCGGGAGGAACGAGAGGGCTGCTATCATGTGGCAAAGTGCCACGGGCATCTGTACTCCACCAGACACAGTGCGGAGTGTTTAAAAGGAGTACAGACGGGAGGTGAAAATTCAAATAGCAAAAAGCAAACTTCAATACAGGATTGGAGAAGCCTGTCGCAAAGTCCGGCGACGGCGGAGGGTGCAGAAAGCGGCACCAAGAAGAACCAGGAGAGCGCGGGAGGGTTCGGGGACGGCAGCAAGGGTGATGTAGTAGCCGGCACCCTCCCCGCTCTCCACGATGTGCTGGATGATGTTGAAGCCGGCGATGTTGTTGGTGAGTAACTGAAGGTTCTGGGCCGAGAAGGAGGAAGCCATGGCGCCCGACCAGTCAATGAGCCTCCAAGTCTGCCCTACGTCCCAGTAACTGGTGTCCTCCACCGCGAGTTCGATGATGGCGTTGTCGAGATTCAGGGCGCCATTGGTCAAGATCTTCAAGGTGTCATTGGCACCGAAGATAGAATTGTACTGGCTATCGCCGACGTCATACATTGAACCCGCGTCGACCATGTCAAATTGAAGTGTACCATTGAGGCTGATGCTCACATTCAGACCGGCGCCACCCAAGATCAACGTCTCGGCACCCAATCCGCCGTTGCTCATGTTGACCCCATGGGTGTTGCCGACCATGAGTTTTCCAGCCGTGACTGTGATGCTCGCACCATTGCCGGGAATGACACTGCCAGCTCCTCCCAGCCTTCCTCCACTGGTGACGAGGACAGAACCGGCCCCCAATGCAGAGCCTGACCCGAGGGTGTTGTTGGCAAGCAAGGTGCCCTGGCTGATGGTCGTGCCGCCGCTGTAAGTGTTGTCTCCCGTGAATTCCTGGGTGCCTGCACCGGTCTTGCCCACTGCCACGACGCCTGTCCCATTTTCGATCAGCCCATCGTAGGTAGCACTGCCGGAAGTGGGAGTGACCGTGAGAGTTGCCGTAGTGGTGGCGGCACTGTTGGTGACCGTGCCGCTTCCGCTGACAGTTACCAGCGAGCCCACTGTCTCCGTGTTGCCATTGAGATCCAAGACGGCTGTTTTTCCCACGCCGCCGTTAAACCTGACCCGGGTGCCGTCCGGCAGCACTCCAGAGGCCCCGAGGCGCAGCAGGGTGATGTTATTGCCAGCACCCACACCGATCGTTGTGTCACCGGTATAGTCGCTACCCACGCCAGCCAGGATCAGCACCCCGGAGTCATTGTTCAATCGCAACTCTCCCGTTCCCGTGATACGGCCATTGACCGTGATGGACTTTGCCCACCCCACACGGAAGTCACCCCCGCCAGATCCCAGAGTAATGGTGCGGGCGGCGTTAAGCACAAGAAAGGAATCGTTGTTCATTAGGGTGCCACCATTCAGGAAGATGCCTCCGGTGATATCCCCAAATCCTGAATCAGCAGTAGCGCGGGCAAAGCCAACGTTTACTGTCGTTCCTCCCTTGTACGTATTGGCGCCGACCAGGGCAATGGTTCCTCCCCCTTGCATGGATACCACCAAGGCACCCTCTCCCGAGATGACATTGGTCACGTTGTAGAAGTTGCTCCTGTTAAACAGCAGGATACTGCCAGCAGCGAGGCTTACGTCCCCGTTGCCAAGCTTCCCCGTAGTGCCGCCACTGCCAAGCTGCAGGGTGCCCCCGGCAACCGTCGTTCTTCCGTAGGTATTCTCCGCCGTCAAAATGACGGTGTTGGTGCCCTCTTTGCTGAAACTTCCCGCTCCAGAAATGAGGCCTGCAATCGTGTATTCATCTTTAAGGTTGATTGCCAAGGTCGCACTGGCGTTGGATATGTTGACAGCTCCGGAGCCCAGGTTGCCATCGGCACCACCTGTTCCAATCTGCAGGGTGCCGCCTGTGACAGTCGTCTTGGCATAACTATTTTCCCCCGTCAGAATGACGGTACCG
>JBGGMQ010001043.1:0-6326 GCA_041287975.1 Verrucomicrobium sp.
AGAGCACGCCGGGAAGTTATTTCATGGTCTGCGGGTGGAACACGGGCTACTTCGGCGTGCAGGAGCTCGGCAATGGCAAGAAAGTCGCCATCTTCTCCGTCTGGGATCCCACCAAGGGTGACAACCCCACCGCCGTCAAGCTGGAGGATCGTGTGGAGGTGCTGCATGAGGGCAAAGACGTCCGTGTGTCCCGCTTCGGTGGGGAGGGGACGGGTGGCAAGAGCATGACGGACTTTCCCTGGAAGCTCGGCGACAAAATCCGGTGCATCGTTCATACGAAGGTGGAAGGGGACAAGACCGCCTATGCCGGCTGGCTCTGGCTTCCTGAGAAGAACGAGTGGAAGCACCTGGTGACCTTCCGGGTGCACACGGGTGGCAAGCCCCTCACGGGACTCTACTCCTTTGTGGAAGACTTTCGCCGCGATGGCAAAAGCGTCACCGAAGAGCGCCGTGCCGTCTTTGGCAACGGATGGGTGAAGACGGTCGCAGAGGGCATCGTGCCCCTCACGCGCGCCAAGTTCACCGCCTCTCGTGCCCCTACCGAAGCTCGTGAGATCATTGATGCCGGTCCTGCCCAGGGCGGACTTTACCTCGCCAACGGTGGTGAGGTGAAAATGAGCCGCCCCGTGGGTAGCCTCCTTGAACTTGCGCCTCCGCCGCTTACTGTGCCCGCGGATCTCCCTTCGGAGATCTTCAAATAGGAATCCCTGATCTCCATGCCGCTGTGGTTTGAGCACTTCGCCGTCGCCATCTGTGCGATCTCCGGGGTGCTGGCTGCCTCCGGTCAGCGGCTGGATCTCTTTGGAGTGCTGGTGCTGGCGATTGTGACCGCCGTGGGCGGCGGCACCATTCGCGATCTTTGCCTGGGCGTGCGTCCTGTCTTCTGGATTCAGGATCCGTCGTACATCTCCACCGCCATCCTGGCAGCTCTGGGCACTTTCGTGGTGGCCCGCTATGTCAGGATCCCGCTCCTGGCCCTCTTGATCGCGGATGCTGCTGGCCTGGCGCTCTTCACCATCGCCGGTGTGGAGAAGTCATTGCTCTACCAGTCGTCTGGACTGATTGCCATCATCCTGGGAGTGGTGACGGGGGTGGCAGGAGGACTGCTGCGCGATGTCCTTCGACGTGAAGTGCCGCTCGTGTTCAAGCCGGACATCTATCTCTACGCCACCGCAGCTTTTGCCGGGGCGCTCGTGTATGTCCTCCTGGCCCGCTACGCTCCCCAGCTACCCTTGGGCCGCTTTATCAGCATGGCCGTCATTCTGCTGCTGCGCCTCGCCGCCATCGGCTGGAAATGGCAGCTCCCAGTGTTCACCTCGCGAGATCTTTAGGGGGCCGACACCAAGGCTTCAGTCTTTGGTTCCCGCGCAACACACGCGATTGCCGGAAGCTTATCCCGAAGTGCCGCTGGCAACGTTTCTTCCCGCACCTCAAGTCGGGGACTTACCATGATGGCTGCCGTACTCGATGTTCATCCCGAAGGGATGGCAGCTTGTAGCCGGGGGTCGAGGGAGTAACACGACCGAACACCCCCGGTCGCTTAATAGTTGAATTCATCCCGGAGGGATGACAGCCAGCGTGGCTTTCCGCCAAACTCCTCCTTCTCGGCCCACCCCGACAACAGGAAGCCAAAAAAAGCTCACCACTGCGCCGCCAGATGTGAGAAAATCGGCCACTCGCTTCCTATGGCCTCTTCGACCCCCCAGGTGAACTCCGAACGCATCTCCCAGACGCTCGCTCTCGCGCGGAGTCTACAGCAGCGCGCCACGCAACTGCAAACTCCCTCGGAACGTCGTCAGCAGGCGGAGTTGGATCGCATGCTGCAGCATCCCTCGGACAAGGCCACTCTCGTGCAGCTCACGGATCAGGCATTTCGTGCCAAGTCTGCCCGACGCGTGGCCGATCAGTTCACGCACATCCTCGATGTCCAGGGCGTGCCCCGGTTCTTCAATCCCGTGGATAGAGTTCTGTTGCGTGGCTTTCAGACCTTCGGCGGCTGGCTGCCGGGTGTCTCTGTGCCCATGGTGCAGGGCCACATGCAGATGGAGACGGCCAATGTCATCCTGCCCGCTGACCTCACACTGCTGGCCCCTCACCTGAAGCAACGAAGAGAGCAGGGGATACGCATGAATGTGAATTTTCTGGGCGAAGCGATCCTCAGTGAAGCCGAGGCCGGGCGTCGCATGCAGCAGTACCTGGAGGCGATGCAGTCACCGGAGACCGAGGTCTTCTCCGTGAAGATTTCCACCTTGTACTCCCAGATGTCGCCACTGGCGCGTGAGCACACGCTCACCGTTCTCTGCGACCGGCTGGCCCGCCTTTATGAGGCAGGCCGCGATGCCATCTTCATCCGGGATGACGGTACCCGCGTGGCGAAGTTTCTGTATCTCGACATGGAGGAGTACCGCGATCTCAGCCTCACCTGTGAGGTCTTCATGCGCACACTCAGTCGCCCCGGTCTGGAGCAGGTCGCCGCTGGTATCGCCCTCCAGGCCTATGTGCCGGACTCCTTTGCCTGGCAGCAGCGACTTGATGAGTGGGCCCGCCAACGGGTGGCTTCAGGCGGTGCGGCCATCACCATCCGCCTCGTTAAAGGAGCCAACCTCGAGATGGAGCGCGTCGAGGCCGCCATTCGCGGCTGGCCTCAGGCTCCCTACAAGACGAAGCGGGAGACGGATGCGAACTACAAGCGCATGCTGCACGAGGGCTTCCTTCCTGAGAACCTCGCCGCCGTGAAGCTGGGTGTTGCCTCCCATAACCTCTTCGATGTTGCCTACGCCCTCGTGCTCACAGCGGAGAGCCGCGCCCTGAACCGGGTGCAGTTTGAGATGCTGGAAGGCATGGCTAATCACCAGCGCCGGGCCTTGCTGGAGCGCATTTCCAATCTCCTCCTCTATGCGCCCGCCAGTTCGCGGGAACACTTCCTCAGTGCCATCGGCTACCTCATTCGCCGGCTCGATGAAAACACGGGTGACGAGAACTTCCTGCGCCACGCCTTCCGTCTGGAGCCTGACAGTCCAACGTGGAACCGCCTGGAGGAGGCGTTCCTGGATGCGTTTAGTCTTCTGCCAGGACTTTCTGATGCGCCAAGGCGGATGCAGGACCGTTCTCAATCCCAACCGCTGCCATCAACGCCGGGCTTCAGGAATGAACCCGATACAGACTGGTCGCTGCCCCGTCATGCGGCGTGGGCTCAAGACATCATCAAGACGTGGCGCGAGCGCCTCGCCGTGTCTCCAGCCGCTGTGTCTGTCGTGGTGGATGGATGTGAATGCGCGTCGGGTAGGACATTGCGTGAATGCGTGGATCCTTCCCAGCCAGGGTTCGTCGTGGCCCACTGTGCCCAGGCCACAGCGGACGATGTCTCAGACGCTCTTACCTGCGCCGCTGCAGATCCTGACGGCTGGCGTGCCCTTTCACCGGCGGGGCGCACCAAGATCATGAAAAAGGTCGCTCAGGAGCTTCGCTCTGCCCGTGGCGATCTCATGGCCGCCGCACTTGCTCACACGGGCAAGGTGCTGGCCGAGTCAGACCCTGAGGTCAGCGAAGCCATCGACTTTGTGGAGTTCTACGCGCAATCTGCCCAGTGGCTGATGGAGAGCCTCACACCGCACGTCACCGCCCGGGGCAAAGGCGTGGCCGTCGTCGTGCCGCCGTGGAATTTCCCCATCGCCATTCCCTGCGGCGGCATCGCCGCGGCGCTAGCCGCGGGGAATGCCGTCATCCTCAAGCCAGCGTCAGACGCTGTCCTTCCCGCCTGGGAGCTCTGCCAGTGCTTCTGGCGTGGTGGCATCTCCCGTCGCGTGCTCCAGTTCCTTCCTTGTTCGGGAGGGGACGTCGTAGGCAGTCTCGTCTCAGATCCCCGGGTGAACGCTGTCATCCTCACCGGCGGCACCGCGACGGCCCTGTCATTTCTTCGCAAGAAACCCGGTCTGCCTCTGACGGCGGAGACTGGGGGTAAAAATGCCACCATCGTCACCGCCCTCGCTGACCGCGATCTCGCGATCAAAAACGTCCTCCATTCTGCCTTCAGCCATGGGGGCCAGAAGTGCTCTGCCACATCTCTCCTCCTGCTTGAGGCCGAGGTGTATGACGATCTCGAGTTCCAGCGGGCTTTGGTCGAGGCCGCCTCCAGCCTGATCGTGGGTTCGCCCTGGGACTTGCCCACCAGGTTGGGGCCGCTCATCCGCCCGCCCTCGGGAGACCTTCTCAAGGCACTTACCACCCTTGAAGACGGAGAGTCGTGGGCATTGCAACCTGGGTGCCTGGAGGGCAATCCCAACCTTTGGTCACCCGGCATCAAGTGGGGCGTGCTGCCCGGCAGTGTCACGCACCTGACCGAGTTCTTTGGCCCTCTCCTCGGGGTCATGCGTTATGAGAAACTCCCCGAAGCCATCCGCCTGGTGAACGACACCGGCTACGGTCTCACCAGCGGCCTGGAGAGCCTGGATGACCGCGAGCAAACCGAGTGGCGTGCAGGCATCCGTGCGGGCAATCTTTACATTAATCGCAGCACCGTCGGCGCGGTCGTCTTGCGGCAGCCCTTCGGCGGCATGGGCAAGAGCGCCTTCGGCCCTGGCATCAAGGCGGGCGGTCCCAACTATGTCGCTCTTTTCATGGACTTTGAGGAGTCAACACCTTCGCTGCCTGCCGCCCCTGGCGTGGATTCGGAGTTGGGGCGCCTACTCATCGCCCTGCAGGGTTGGGACACCCTCAATCTGAAGGAAAACACCCGCCTCATCGCGGCGTTCTCCAGTTATGAAAGGGCATGGTCACGTGAATTCTCCAAGGAGCACGATCATTTCAAACTGCTGGGGCAGGACAATCTCCGCAGCTACCTGCCCGTTCGGGATCTGCGCATTCGCGTCAGCTCCGCCGACACACCGTTCGATCTCTTCGCCCGTGTTGCCGCCGCCCGGCTCGCAGGTTGCCGCATCACCGTCAGTTCTCCTCCCGGTACGGAGTGGCGGCCTCTCCGTCGGCTCCACGAAGTCACAGAACCCTGGGCCGGAGCCATCGAATTTGTGGAGGAGACTGACGCGCAGCTTTGCGAGGTCGTCCGTCAGAATCAAACCGACCGCCTCCGTTATGCCGCCCCGGACCGGGTCCCTACCTCGCTGCGGCAGGCGGCCGCCGAGCGGCAGATATTCATCGTCGACAACCCCGTCTTGATGGAGGGGCGTATCGAACTGCTCTGGTATCTTCGTGAGCAAAGTCTCAGTCACGACTATCATCGCTACGGGAACCTCGGCGCCCGCGCGAACGAATCACGCCACCAGCCCGATTAACAGAGAGCTGCATTCTCGCTTCCTCACGCATTTCTTCATTCCATGCCCGCCCCGACTGACTCTGAAATCCAACGCTTCAACGATGTCCCCAGCTGGGAGAAGTGGCTTGCCAAAAACCATCAGAAGTCAGCCGATGCGTGGCTCCTCATCACCAAGAAAGGGGCTGCAGTTCCCGGTCTCGCCATTGAAGATGCCCTGGATGTCGCCTTGTGTTACGGGTGGATCGACAGTCATCGTCGAGGTCATGACAAGACGCACTTCTTGCAGCGCTATTCCCCACGTCGGGCGAAAAGTCCCTGGTCCAAAATCAACAGAACCCGGGCTGAAGCACTGATCAAAGAAGGCCGGATGCAAGACGGCGGTCACAACGAAATCACGGCCGCGCAGGCAGACGGACGTTGGGACATCGCCTATGAATCTCAGCGCGAAGCCGAGATCCCTGCCGATGTCGCTAGCGCTCTGGCTGCCGACAAGCAGGCGGCAAAAACCTTCGAGGGTCTGTCGAAGAGCTCTCAATACGCCCTGGTGCTGCCCATTCTCAAAGCAACCACTCCAGTCGTACGTGCCCGACGGCTTGCTAAGATGATTGCCACCCTTGAAACGAGTGCCGCAAAGTCCAGCTAGCCTTCAGGCCAGCTACGGCTGTTAGCTCCCTGTGCATCCCTTCTGCTGCAGGACATCAACAGCCTTTGTAGCTGCCGACGTGAGGAGGCACTAACTGCGCTTCTACTGCGTCGCCCCACTCCAGTGCATGGAAGTCTCCTGATTCTTGGTGGCAACGGCGGCAGGCATGCCCATAGACCTTCAGCTAGAGCCTCCTCACGTCGGCTGCTACGGGGTTGGATTTTCACGATGGCGCTGAAAGGTGCGGAGCTTTGGAGACCAATGGAGCCACCAGCAAGTTGAAGGAATGGCGCATTGTATCAGCACCAGCCTCTGGGCCAATTACGCTTGTTACTTCCCTGGTCGCGCCATCTGCCGCAGGACATCAACAGCCTTTGTAGCTGCCGACGTGAGGAGGCACTAACTGCGCTTCTA
>JBGGMQ010001044.1:0-2863 GCA_041287975.1 Verrucomicrobium sp.
CCCTCACGCTTTGCGCGTCTTCACTGCTTTCGGTCGATCGGGATACAGTTCCTGGCAGATGGGACAAGTGCGACCATCGCAACCTCTGGCGCTGCAATATTCGCGTCCGTAGTAGATGATCTGCAAATGCAGGCTGTTCCAGGAGCTTTCTGGGAAGATGCGCTTTAAGTCCTTTTCGGTCTGCGCCACGGATTTGCCGACAGTCAGCCCCCAACGTTGGGACAGTCGATGAATGTGGGTATCCACGGGAAAGCTGGGCACGCCAAAGGCCTGGGCCATCACCACCTGAGCGGTCTTGTGCCCGACTCCGGGCAACTTCTCAAGCTCCTCGAGACTGGCAGGCACTTGGCCACCATGCTGCTCCACGAGGATCTTGGACAGGCCCGAGATGGCATTGGCCTTCTGTGGGCCGAGTCCGCACACCTTGACGATCTCCAGAATTTTCTCCACCGGGACCCTCATCATATCCAAGGGATTGTCTGCGAGGGCGAACAGCTTCGGGGTAACCGTGTTTACCCGGGCGTCGGTGCATTGCGCAGAGAGCAGCACTGCCACGAGCAGCGTGTATGCGTCTTTGTGATCGAGCGGGATGGGCGGCGCAGGATACAGGGCGGCCAGCCTCTTTAGCACGTGATCAGCCCGCTCTTTTTTGGTCACTCGATTTCAGTGGTGTGGAGGTGCTGGAAGGAGTGGAAAAATCAAATTTACCACAGAGGCACAGAGAACACAGAGGAATACGAAATCTCAAAAGTCAAAAACGAAAGTTCAAGGAAGGTTTCAAGGCTCGAAGCCTCAATTCCAACTCTCTGAATTCCGTCTAAAAGAATCCGTGTCTATGAACTGCGTTCGATGCGCTTCACCATCTGCTGCACGTGCGGATTCTTTTTCTCACGAGGTCTCATGATGGCAAGGCTCTTGGTGAAGGAGCCCCATTTCACCACTTTAATGTTCACGTGCTTGGCACCCCACTGGTTCATCGCCCCTTTGTCAGGTTTGTAGAGATCGATGGTATTGGTGCCAACGAGTGCTGAACCGTAGTCATCCACCTGGTACATGAAGGGCTCGCCTTCGATCTGAAAAACAGTCCCCACAGGGTAGACGGACCAGTCGGTGGCGGCACTGCGAACACGGCCGTATTTCAGAGTTTCACCCGTTGCAGCTTTGGGACCATACTTCACGTGATCGCTCTCGGTATGCGTGTAAGCCGTCGTCCGAACCCCGCTGATTCTTTGAGCCTTGCTGATCTTGCCAGTGCCTGCGCACGAAATCATGGTGAGGCACAAGGCGGCTAGTCCGAGGATCTTGGGGGTCAGCATGGCAGATTAGTTAAGCAGTCTGAAGTGTATGATATCTTGCCGGACGATGGGGGGCCGGTCAACCCAAATTTCGCCACCCCCTGGGAGCCAGCCTTTTACCTCATACACTCACCCAACAGAGCAACCCCGTTTTCTGAGCCCAAACTTCCACCTTCGACCTTGTCATTTTTGCCACCCCGCGCCAAGCTGGATTCCGCCTTCCCCTGCCCCATGTCTGCCGCTGTCGATCTGCTGAAACTCTACCTCGCCGAACAGGCTGCCCGGGGTGTCACCCATGTATCGCTGTCGGATGAGGCAAGGCAACGTCTTCAGGCTCAGGCCCCAGCTCCTGCGAAGAGACCCTCGCCTGTTGCCCCAGCAGCCCTCCCTACCCGCCCCACGCCACCTGTCGCGCAGTCGCCGATGGCGAGAACTCTGCCAGCCGACGTTCCACGGCTGTACCCTGTAGAACCGCAGCCCCCAGCCCCAGCGCCGCAGCGCCCTCTGCCCCAGCGCATTTCCCTCTCTGATCCCTCGCCCCTGGCGCCTGCACCCCGGTCCCGTCGCGAGTTGCTTGATGAGCTGGCACGCGAGGCTGAAAACTCGCAGAAGGCCAAGGACCTTGGGACGCTCCGGGACGTCATGGTTTTCGCCACAGGAAATCCTGATGCGGACATCGTCTTCGTCGGTGAAGCCCCAGGCGCTGAAGAGGAAAAGATGAGGGAGCCGTTCGTCGGGCCTGCGGGTCAATTGCTGACCAAGATCATCCAGGCCATGGGCCTGCGCCGGAACGAGGTGTACATCAGCAACATCTGCAAATTCCGTCCCAAGATCGACGATGGTCGCTTCCAGGCCACGAAGAACCGTGCTCCCACGGTGGGTGAAATGCTCGTGTGCCAGTCCTACATCATGGCCGAGCTTGAGATCATCAAACCCAAAGTGATTGTGGCGCTCGGCTCGACCGCTGCCACGGGACTGGGTGTGGAAGGCACTGTTGGCAAGCTTCGCGGCAGGTTTCACGATTACCGTGGCACCTCACTCATGGTGACCTACCATCCTTCATACCTGCTTCGCCGTGAGCAGGAGGACGGCGGCGGGATCGCCGAGAAGCGGCTCGTCTGGGAGGATATGATGAAAGTCATGACGCTCGTGGGGCTCCCCATCTCTGAAAAACAGCGGGCCTATTTCACCAAAGCGCGAGGCTGATCCGGACCCGCAGTCAACGCGAGACCCATCCCGCAAATTTCTCTGGTAGAATTTGTCCCGCCCAAACGTTGAACAGCGGCCTTTGCCCTGTCTTCGGGTCAAGTATTAGGAGCGGTCATCTTGCCGTCATTCCCCACTTGCCTCGCGCAACAAAGTCGTTACAATCGCCCCTCTTTTGCCCGGCAAAAGCGTCACTCGTTCCTCCGCACCGTCCTCATCCTCATCGCATGTCCAGTTTCCTCCTCAATCAAGGCATCCTGATATCCGTCATTTTAGGCGTGGTTGTCCTCGGCTACGCGTACTTGCTCATCCAGAAAATCATGGCCTGCTCGCCTGGCAATGATGCCATGAAGCGGGTTGCC
>JBGGMQ010001045.1:0-3004 GCA_041287975.1 Verrucomicrobium sp.
TGGTATTGGGCGGACCTTCGGCCCTTCTGAGGTTTACGGAGATGCCCTTAAATCTGAGCAGTCTTGCTACGATCAGCTTTTCACTCCCGCCACCCACTCTTTCACGGCACGGGTGGTGTCCTCGGCAACGTTGGCGAGTGCGGTGGCAAAGGGTGGCTTGAACCACGGGAAGGCCCCGAGGAGGTCGGGTGTCACCAGGACTTGTCCATCGCAGTCGGGTCCGGCTCCAATTCCGATCGTGGGGATCTTGAGCGCTTTGGAAATTTTCCCGGCGACCTCGGCGACGATGCTTTCCAGGACGATGGCGGCCGCGCCCGCCTCTTCCAGGGCGAGGGCGTCTTTGAGGAGGCGGTCGGCATCGATCTCAGTTTTGCCTTTCTTCTTGTAACCGCCCTCGCGTTTCACGCTCTGCGGGAGCATGCCCAAGTGGCCGACATAGGCGATCCCGGCGTCAGTGATGGCTCGAACCTGGTCCACGACATCCACGCCGCCTTCCAGTTTGACGGCGTCTGCGCCAGCTGCGACGAGCCGCTTCGCATTGTGCAGAGCCTGATCGGGCATGCCGTAGCTTTGAGCGGGGAGATCGACGATGACGGTGGCATTTTTCGCGGCACGCCGCACGGCGGTCGCGTGATGGAGCATCATCGACATCGTCACACCCGTGGTGTCCGGCAGGCCCAGCACCACCATGCCCAGGGAATCGCCCACCAGCAGCAAATCCACGCCAGCTTCATCGAGGAGGCGGGCAGTGGGGTAGTCGTATGCGGTAAGCACCGCGAGCTTTTCGCCAGCAGCCTTACGGTCACGAAGCAGTTGGGCAAGGGAGGGCTGTGGAGCGGAATCGGCCATGGGTGAGGAAGAAAAGGAAAGGGAGAATGATGCTAATGGAAGACCAGGCAGGATACGCTTGAGACTGGTGCTAGGGAACCTCTGGAAGCCAGACCTGCTGATGGATCTGCAACGGAGGTTCCCCCGAATCCAGGGCTTCCAGCCATTCGCGGATGGTGCAGGTTTTCTCAGGACCTGGTAGCTGCAAGTCGGGACGAATCGCGACCAGAGGTTGCAACACAAAACGTCGCTGCGTCATGCGTGGATGAGGCAGGATGAGATCCGCATGATCGAGCTGCGTCTGGTCTGCGTAGAGCAGATCCAGATCCACGGTCCGTGGGGCATGGTGGTCATGCGCATTGGGGCGGCCCAGGTCGGCCTCGATCTGCCGGGTCACCTTCAGCAATTCCAGTGGGGACAGATCAATGCGGAATTCGACCACCGCATTAAGAAAACCGGGTGAACCTTCGGGGCAGTCCACCGGTGCTGTTTCATAGACCGGTGAGGCCGTGGTGACAGCGCTGCCGGGCACACGCCGCAGCACCTCACGCACGGCGGCCCGGAGGTGGGCGAGGCGGTCTCCCAAATTCGATCCGAGGGCGATGCCGTAGTTCATCATCGCCGGACGGATCGTTCGAGGTTTTAACTGGCGCCGCTGTGACTGGTGGTCACTTCAGGCCGAGCACGTCCTGCATGTCATAGACACCGGCGGGCCGGCTGGCGAGCCATTTGGCGGCGCGGACGGCACCATTGGAGAAGGTGTCGCGACTGGAGGCCTTGTGGGTCAATTCCACGCGCTCGCCCACGTTGGCGAAGACGACGGTGTGATCCCCTACGACGTCGCCGCCGCGGATGGCATGCACGCCAATCTCCTTCTTCGTGCGCGCACCGACATCGCCTTTGCGGCCATGGCGGGTGTCATCCTCGTAGCTGACATGGGTCTCTTCGCAGAGGATTTCGACGAGACGACGGGCGGTCCCGCTAGGGGAGTCCGTCTTCATGCGATGGTGCATTTCCAGCACCTCGAGATCGAACGGTTCGCCGAGAATGCGCACAGCCTGGCGAGTGAGCCAGAAGAGCGTGTTCACGCCGACGCTGAAGTTAGGGGCAAAGACCACGGGAAGGGTCTTGGCAGCTTCCTGGATGAGCTCGCGCTCCGCCTGGGTATGACCGGTGGTGCCCATCACGAAGGGCACCTTGTGCTTCACGCAGGCGGCGACCAGTTCACTGCTGAAATGATGGGAGGTGAAGTCAATCACCACGTCACACTTGGGCAGCGCTTCGTCCAGGGAATCGCCCACGTCCACGGCAGCGCCGACGACGCAATCGGCGTCGCGCTCCACGGACTGGATGACAGCCTGACCCATGCGGCCTTTGGCACCGGTGACAAGAATTTTGATCTGAGCCATGAGAAAAGTCGGTTTGAGACGGAAAGGGGCCTGGCGAACAGCAGACGAGTGCGTCGCTTATTCAGCCAGGATGCCCACGTTGATCATGGTCTGACGGAGTTCTTTGACCTGAGCTTCGCCCAGTTCACACATCGGCAGGCGGAGCTCGGCATCACAGATGCCTTTGAGCGCCAGAGCTGTCTTGATGGGAATCGGGTTCGTGGAAAGCTTGAGGAAGGCAGAGAAGAGCGGATTGAACCGGGCGTGGATGGCCTGGGCTTCAACCCAGCGGCCTGCCAACGCTGCCTGCACCATCTGGTTCATCTCGCCGGGGATGAGATTGCCTGCGACACTGACGACGCCTACACCGCCCACGCTCATGAAGGGGAGGGTGAGGGAGTCGTCGCCCGACAGAATCTCAAATTCGGCGGGCAGCAGCATTTTCATCTGGCTCACGCGATCAGGCGCACCGCCTGCTTCCTTGATGGCGCGGATGTTCGGGCAGGCCTCAGCGAGGCGAACCACGGTCTCCAAACCGATCTCAACACCGCAGCGGCCGGGGATGCTGTAGAGCATGATGGGCAGCTTCGTGTTGTCAGCGATGGCCTTGAAGTGGCGGAACAGGCCCTCTTGCGTGGGCTTGTTGTAGTAGGGTGCCACGAGCAGGGCGGCGTTGGCACCCGCCGTTTCTGCCTCCTGAGTCATCTCGATGGCTTCACGCGTGGAATTGCTTCCCGTGCCAGCCATGACGATGCCGCGCCCGGCGGTGTACTCCACCGTGAGCTGGA
>JBGGMQ010001046.1:0-2849 GCA_041287975.1 Verrucomicrobium sp.
CAGCACCAGCTCCAGCACCCGCTACCCCGGCTCCTGAAGCTCCCAAGCCGGCCCCTGAGCCGCCGAAGCCCGCCCCGGTCCCTGCTCCTGCAGCACCAGCTCCAGCGGCCGCCCCTGAGGCTCCCAAGCCAGAGACACCAGCTCCGGCTCCAGTGCCTGCCCCGACAACTCCTGCTCCTGAGGCCCCCCCGGCACCCGCGACTCCGCCTGCCGCTCCGGAAACTCCCGCCGCCCCTCAACCTCAGTAAAGCCCCAGCTTCGCTCACTTTCCTTTTTACCTGACCTGCCATGGAGACAACTGACACGACCGTCTCAAACAGCGACAGCCTGCGCCGCGCGGCCATTGACCGCTCGGTCAAGGGACCGGTGCTTTTCCTGTTCGCCAATGCCGCCATGTGGCTGCTCGCTTCCACGATCATGGGTTTGATCGCGTCAGTGAAGCTCGTCTCTCCGAGCTTTCTTGACTACGACTGGCTCTGGTTCTTGAATTACGGCCGCCTTCAACCCGCCCACCTTTGCGCCCTAGTCTACGGATGGGCGATTCAGGCTGCTCTTGGTACCAGCGTCTGGCTTCTGGCCCGCCGCTCCGGTGTTCCGATCGAGCGTGGAGCGGGTGCGATGATAACTGCAGGTGTGTTCTGGAACATTGGCGTCACCGCTGGCATCGTCGGCATTCTGGGCGGTGGCAGCACATCGCTGGCCTGGCTTGAGTTCCCGGCTTTTGTCTGGCCGCTTCTCCTGGTGGCTTTCCTCATCATCGCTGGCCGCATGGTCTTGCACTTCAACACGTCCCAGCGCGAGAACTGGTTCTTCCTCACTTCCTGGTACATTCTGGCAGGCTTGTTCTGCTTCCCTTGGATTTTCATGACGGCCAATTTGCTGCTCAACCACTATGCTCCGGCTTCTCCGCTGGGTGCAATGGGCGCAGGCATCAACTCCTGGTATGTCAGCAATGTGATCCTGCTCTTCCTGACGCCTGTTGGTCTGGGGGCGTGCTACTACTTCATTCCAAAGATTTCCGGCAAACCAGTGTTTAGCGGCCAGCTCGCACAGCTTGGCTTCTGGGGCTTGATTGTGCTGGGCGGCTGGACGGGTTTCCAGAAATACATGGGCGGCCCTCTTCCTGCGTGGATGCCCGCCGTGGGTGGCACTGCCGCTTTGTTGCTCCTCGTGCCTGCCGGTATCGTGGCGCTAAACAACCATCTTACGACAGAAGGCAAGCGTGGCCTCATTGAGTCCAGTCCGACCCTCCGCTTCGTGTTCGTCGGTTCGTTCTGCTATGTGTTGATGAGCGGCCTCGGCGCTTTGCTCGGCACCTTCTGGACAGGCTCTTCGATGCAGTTCACGTATGCCGAGTATGGCTACCATCTTCTGGCCGTGTATGGCTTCTTCAGCATGACGATGTTCGGTGCGATCTATTACATCGTACCCCGCCTCGCCAATTGCGAGTGGCTCAGCGCCCGGCTCATCCGTCAGCACTTCTGGTTCTCGGTCTACGGCATCAGTGCCCTGGTGATCTGCATGGTCGTTGGCGGTCTCTTCCAAGGCTCCAGCACGGCCAGCCCGGACAACTGGAATCTGGACATGGTCGGCAGCGTAAGAAATGCGTACGGTTATCTCGTTGGACGCACCCTGGCACGGGTATTCGTCTTGTGGTCGAACTTCTGGTTCTTCGTCCACCTTGTTTTCATGGTGCTGGGCCTGGGGCGTCGTAGCACGACCCCGACCCTCCTCGTCCACGACCGCCACCATGACTACGTCCCAGGAACTTTAACATCGGTAACTACCAAGGAAGCATGACCAGCTTGCGCAAACTATTGATTGGATTGGGTATCAGCTTTGGAGCCCCGTGGCTCCTGCTGGTGATCATTCCTGCTCTGAAGGCCCAGAAGATCACTCCGATCGCCTACGACAAAGACCGCGATGGTCTGGATGGTTCGTATCCCGGAGACGGCATCTACCGTCAGGGGCAGCTGGTCTATCTCAAAGAAGGCTGCAACCAGTGCCACACCCAGCTCATTCGTTCCTCCTTCAACGGAATTACGGACGGATGGAAAATGGGATGGGGGAGTGATCAAAGCGCCATACCAAAGCACGTCACGCGTGCGAGCACGATGCGCGACTACCTCGGTGAGCCCGTGGCACCCCTTGGCATCCAGCGCAACGGCCCTGACCTCGCCAACTTTGGCTATCGTGTCAAAGATGCAGCGAGCCGCGAAGCCCTCCTGGTGAAGATGTATGCTCCTCGCACTCAGAACGAGTGGAGCATCATGCCTTCCTACCGCCACCTCTTCACGGTGCAGAAGATTCAAGGTTCGGGTTCGCCCACAGCCTTGAAACTGCCGAAAGAAGCGGCACCCAAGAAAGGCTATGAAGTGGTACCGACTTCCGAAGCCATTGAACTGGTGAATTACCTTTGCTCCCTGAAAAAAGACGCCCCCGAGCCCGGCAAGGTGGTGGCTGACAGCAAGTAACGACGAGCCATGAACGAGAATCAGCCCCAGAATTTTGACAACACTGACCTCGACCGCCTTCACGCAGCTGTGAAGCGGGAGAAGCCCGATGCGCAACCTGGTCGCGAGCCCGCCCCATTGTGGGTGTTCGTGGCCAGCATGGCCGCCATGGTCTTCGCCGGTGGTTATGCCGGAGCGTACGTTGGTGGTTTCCAGTTCGAGCAGAACGCGCCCTATTTCGGCCCGTCGCCAGATCCCCGTCCAATCGTCATTCTCGAAGAGGAGTCAAAGGACCCGCTGGCACTTGCCATGAAAAAAGGTGCTGGTGCGTACAACAGCTGCCAGGGTTGCCACGGTGTTACAGGTGCTGGCCAGCCCGGCCTGATCCCGCCTTTG
>JBGGMQ010001047.1:0-6933 GCA_041287975.1 Verrucomicrobium sp.
CCCCATGGTGCGGGTGGTGCCGGCCGTGCCGCAAACCTGGCCGCGGGCGTCGCGAAGCGGAACTTTGTTGGTGATGGACCAGGAGGCGGTGTGGTCAAAGCGGCCGACGAGTTCCACGCGATTGATGATCTTGCTGCCGCCCAACACGAGTTCATCATCACTCCGGAACTGGTCAGCAAGGTGGGCGGGAGACAAGTCCGCATCCGTCTTGCCCACCACCTCATCGAGAGATTCGAGGGAATAGTTGAGCAGGAAAGCACGGTTCACCCACTGGTACCTGCCCTGCCCGTCCTTGAGCCAGGCCTGGGTTGCCGGGCCGAGTACTTCGAGCAGATCCAGCAATCCAGTGGCGGGCAGGCTGGCAGGGAGTCTGGAGAGGGCTTTGCTCACGCTCCAGCATTCTTGGGCGGGTTCTTTTTCTTTGCTGGGGGCGTGGGCTTCAAGCCCTGCTGAATGTCAGGGGAGACGGTATTCGGCTGAGGTGCACCGGGCGTGCTGCGACCATCGGCGACATACTTCTCCAGGAGCTTGGTGAGACGAGCCACCACTTCAGGCTGCCCGGCCTGCACATTGTGGGTTTCCGCAGGATCGGCCGCCAGGTCAAAGAGCTGCAAGCGCGGGGCACCGGCAGGCTCAGTGCCAGGCCGCGGATCACTCCAGCCGCCAGAACCGGGGCAGAGCTCCAGTTTCCACGAACCCTGCCTGATGGAGAACGCCCCGGTGATGGAGTGGTGCACGACCGCTTCGCGGACAGGCTGGTTGCCCCCTTTCAGGGCTGGCAGCAGGCTGACGCTGTCTTCCGCGGCATTCTCAGGGAGAGCGATCCCAAGGGCATCAGCGCAGGTGGCCATGAAGTCGACCAGGCAGATGGGATGTTCATACACGGAGCCCGCCTTTGCCACCGCAGGCCACTGCACGATGAAGGGCACACGATGCCCGCCTTCATAGATGTCCGCCTTCGTGCCGCGAAGCGGGCCGCTGGGATTGTGCCCTTTGGCCAGCAGCGTGGGGTAGTCCGCCTGGGGTGAGCAGCCGTTGTCACTGGTGACCACGAGCAGCGTATTTTCCTGCAACCCGGCCTCTTGCAGCGCCCGGGCGATCTGACCGATGGCATCATCCGTCTGCATGACAAAGTCCGCATAGAGATTCAAACCGCTGCGCCCCTGCCACTCGGGCGAAGGCAGCACCGGGGTGTGGGGGGAGGCCAGGGGCACGTAGAGGAAGAATGGCTTGCCGCCTCTGGCCTGATCCTGGATGAACTTCACCGACTTTTTCGTCAGCTCTGGCAGGACCTGTACGCCGTCAAAGCCTGGCGCGGCGGGGCCTTCGCGAGTGGTGGCGGGTCCTTTGCCCTTGTTCATGGGCATTTTGAGAGTCGCGGTCGGGACCTCGGTGACCCGGTCGTTTTCGATGAAACAATAGGGCACCATGTCGAGAGAGGCACTGATGCCGTAGTAGTAGTCGAAGCCTACGCTGTTAGGTCCATTGATGATGGGCTGGGTGTAGTCCACGCTGTTCACCTGCTCTGGAGACTCGATATTGAGCTCGGTCACCTGCTTGCCGGGCAGCTTCACCCAGTCCATGCCAAGGTGCCACTTGCCGACACAGGCTGTGGCATAGCCCTGGGATTTCAGGAAAGAAGCCACGGTGGTGCGGCCGGGTTCGATGAGTCTGGGGCTCAGACCGCCCAGCACGCCGCGCTGCAGCTTTGAGCGCCAGTTGTACCGGCCCGTCATGACGCCGTAGCGGGTGGGCGTGCAGACAGAGGAGCTGGTGTGGGCATCCGTAAACTTCATGCCCCGGGCCGCGATGGCATCCATTTGCGGAGTGAGGATTTTGCCTTCGGGATTGAAGCACTTCACGTCGCCGTAGCCGAGATCGTCACAAAGGATGAAGACGACATTCGGCTTGGTGGCGGCCTTGAGCGAAGGACTGAGCCATCCCGCCAGGGCAAGCATGAAAATGGAGGCAATGCGCAAAAACATGGGTGGAAGAACGAACTGGGGCAGGGCTTCTTGCGGCGAAGCCTCACCCCGAATGCACAGACTGATTGACGACTGAAGGCCAGCCCGGTACTGGACCCTGTGATGACCAGCACACGCAGTTTTCGCCTGGAGATGCTCCAGGTGGCCCGCCTCGCCCCCAAGGTGCTGGGGGACTCCGCAGCGCTGGTGGCGGAGTTTGTCAAAGGCCAGTGCACACCCGAGGGTGGCTTTGCGGACCGTGGAGGCCGACCCGACCTGTACTACAGCGTTTTTGGACTTGAGGCGCTGCTGGCATTGCGCGTGGAACCCGACCGTGTGGCAGGCGCTGCCTATGTGCAGGGATTTGGGGACGGCGAGGGGCTGGACTTTGTGCACCTCTGCTCCCTGGCGCGGTGCGCCGCGAATCTTGGACGGGACGTCTTGAGTGCTGATACGCGAGAGAGGCTGGCTGCCCGCGTCGAAGCCTTTCGCACGCCAGATGGCGGCTATCATGGTTCGCCGGGAAGAGACGCAGGCTCTGCCTACGGGGCGTTGCTGGCGTGGGGAGCCTACTCCGACCTATCGCTGAAAGTGCCAGGAGAGGAGAGGCTCCTTGAGTCCTTGCTCACTCTGCGGTTGCAGGACGGTTCCTTTGCCAATGAGCCTGACATGCCTCAGGGGACGACCCCCACTACTGCGGCCGCGGTGGTCCTCTGCCGACACATGGGTGCCGGGTTGCCAGGGGAAACTGGTGCCTGGCTTTTGCAGCAGGCCCATGCGAGCGGAGGATTTCTCGCGCTTCCGGGCGCGCCTCTGCCCGACCTGTTGAGCACAGCGACAGCGTTGCACGCTCTGGAAAGCCTCGAAATGAACTACGATGCTTTGCGAGAGACGTGTCTGGACTACGTGGACAGCCTTTGGAATGCGCGCGGGGGATTTCATGGCCACTGGGCCGACGACGATCTGGACGTGGAGTACACGTTTTACGGTCTCCTCGCCCTTGGGCATTTGGGACGCTGACGATGACGCTTTGGATTGCTGATTTCCGTATTTAAAGAAAGAAACTAGAACCAAATTTGACACAGCGTGAGACAGATTTGGGACAAGGAGTTTTGAGTTGCCAATGCGTTCAAAAAAACTTAAGGTGCATTAGTATTCGCACTTGGCTTCATAGTGGCTCTCGTCGATCGTGCTTTCTGAAAGACAGCTACTCACAATCGTGCCGTCTCCTTCCGTGCCATGGCGTTCTCCTTCCGAAGTATTTTTGGCAAAGACAAATCTGACGACTCCGGCTCGTCCATGATGTCATCCCCACAAGCCCAGCAGGGAGGGTACCCGTTTATCAAGTCGGGCCAGGGCGCACCGTCCAGCAAAGACGTGTTCCTGGGAGCCTCGACTCCGGCCAATGGTCAGCCAGGCGGATTCCAGGGAGCCAGCCCCTTTTCGCCCGCGGTCTCAGTTCCCACCACGGGACTCACGGTCGAGGACATCCTGCCCTCCCTTCCGCCTGAGGTGGTGAAGCAACCCGGTGTCTCCCCGAGCCAGCCGCTGCAGATTCCCAATGAACTGCTGGAGAGAGTGCTGCGCAGCGGACAGGCCGCGTTGCCCCTCTTTGAGGTCTTCCGCGTGTGCCCGGCGCTCTTTCGCGCTCCAATCTCGCCTCAGGACCCCCGGATGGTCACGCTCCCCTATCGGAAGCTGGGCGGCCTGGCGGCATTGCTGAAAAAGAATGGCACCGGCTCTGCCGCACCCACCGAGAATGCAGCACCGGGTCCCTTCAGCCCTACTGCGACGACGCCTGCATCTCCGGCCCCTCTCCATACGGCAGCCCAAGATCCTCCTGCGGGTGCAGAGCCAACACTCCTCAATACGACGCTTTTCAACGCATCGCCTTTCAACATGGGCGGCATCGTCAAACCTGATGGGGGCGTGAATCCCGCGGCGAATCCTGTGCCGCAAGCGGCACCGCCAGCATCCGCCTTCTTCCCAAGTGGCAGCCCAGCGTCTGTGCAGCCCGCGGCCTCTCTGCCCCCGGCGGTCACGAATCTCACTTTTGCTCCGTCCCCGGCGCTGACGTCGAATTCACACGCGACGCCGTTTACTGCGGAAACTCCGGCCGCAAGTCCTGCCGTGAATCCCTTCACGGCCTTTGGAACAGGTGCGTCTGCTTTGCAGCCATCTGTAGAGACGGTGCCGCCCCTCCCTGCTTTCTTCGGTGGTGTCCAAGCGCCTGCTCCTGCTGCGGCAGCGGTTCCGGCACCTGCTCCTCCCATGCTGGAGCTGGAAAAGGCGAGTGCGCCCGCACCCACCACAGAGCTGCCTCCCAGCCCCTTTGCCAGCTTCCTCAAACTGTCGGAGCCCTTAGTTACGCCCGCATCTCCGCCCGTTGCCGCAGCGCCCGCTTTTGCACCTGCGCCGATTCCGCCCGCTCCAGTCGAGCTACCATCGCCCGCAGGCAGCGGAAGCCCCGCGGCTCCGTTCAATCCCTTCTTCCAGGCAGCGACCTCGGGAAGCGGCAACACCAGTGCAGATCTGCCTGCGCCGGGTTCCCTCTTCACGAGTTTTGGTCAGCCTGCGAGTGCACCTGCGTCCACTACGGCACCCACGCCCGTGCTGCCGCCTGCCATTTTCCAGGCTCCTGCCCAAGCACCCGCGTCTCCGCCGCCTCCTATGGCGTCTGCACCGCTGGTTCCCGCTTCGCCTTGGGCAGTCCCTACGCCTGCTTCCAGTCCGGTCGAAACACCCGCTCATCTGCTCTTTCCGGAAGCGCCAGTGGCTCCCGCTGGGATGAATCCCTTTGACCGGATCCGAGCCTTGCCATCCGCACCCGTGGCACCGGTGGAGCCACCACAGGATTTCGCACCTTCTCCTGCGGTTCAAGCTCAGCCGCCAGCAACACCGCCAACCTTGTTTGGCGGCGTCAGCCCAGGCATGCAGCCGGTGATCCTCCCCCACCAGATTCCGCAGGCTCCCGCTCCGCCGTCACCCGCGTTCGAGCCGGCACGTGCCGAAGCCATGCCTGCTGCAACTGCCCCTGAGACTATTTCCTTGAGCCTCGCCTCCGTGGTCGCGAAGTGCTCGGAGTGGGACATCGGCAACAAGCCAGAACTGATCCCCGCCTGGGTTCAGGTCACCTTCCCGGTGGCCATGATCGCGCAGAAGCTTGCCACGGGACAGGCAACGGTCACGGCTACGGAACTGCTGCAGGGGCTCGATCCTGAGTTCCGCATGCTGATCAACCCACGGCAGCCGGACCTGATGATCGAGCTGCCGATCAATGACATCTTCCATGCGCTGCCCAGTCCGGCTGCGGCATCTGCACCCGCCGCCCCGTCAATGGAAATGGCAAGGCCTCCGGCAGCACCGCCTGCGAGCGACCTCGGAGCTGCAGCACTGGATTCCACGATTTTCCTGAAACCCCAGTCACTGGCCAGCTCGCCTGAGAATCAGGCGGCCCTGCCCTCGCTGTTCGCCCCGGCCCCGGCCGCACCGCGCGCCGACGAAACGACAACTTCAAAGCTGCCCACCGGAGTGCCGTGGCCGTTCGAAGTGAACCCGCCACCGGCCAAGGCGGAAAACGCTTTCTCAGCCCCGCCGGAGTCGCTGCTGTTCCCCTCAGCTTCGGCCGATCCACCGGCGCTGCCCCCCAGCTTTGAACTGGTGCCCCATCGTGCGCCGGAAGCTCCGGCCAAGCCTCTCTTCGAGCCGACACCGAAGACTGCGCCGTTGCCAGCATCGGCTCCTCCGACCTCCACGACACGGTCGATTCACGCCCAATCCATTTCGTTTGCGCCAGGGCTGAAGGCTGAGATCACCCCTGCTCCAGTGGCGTCGGTCCCAGTGCCCGTCCGCCCTGCCCCGGCGAAGAAGGCTCCTGATCGCAACAAACAGCTGTTGCTGCGGGTCCTGCTGAGCACCGAGGATGACCTCGAACTGGCAGACGTGATCCGGCTCACGGGAGCACTGCCAGGAGTCTCGGCCGCCGTGTGTCTGGATGACGGCGAGATGGTGGGCTTTGCCAGCAATCACACGCAAGAGGCTGAGAATTTCATTGCCCAGGCCACGCAGATCTACAGTCACCTTCAGCCGTTGATCCAGCTGACTGGCATTATGGATACAGAAACCCTCAGCATGAAGAGTGACCACCTCATGGCCTCCTTCTCCCTGCAGGGCGAACTCGTCCTGGGTGTGCTGCATGATCCTGGCAAGAACGAACCGACGCTGCGCGAGCGCATCACTCTCATCGCCCGGGAGCTGAAGTCCGTGGTCTCGCCCTCCTCCTGACGCTGCTTCCTTCAACTCTAGTTTCCTTTATCCCATGGCAGTCATTCACGCCGACCGACGCACCGTCAATTTCAAGATCGTCTACTGCGGCACGCCGATCGGCGGCAAGACTACCAACCTGCAGCACATCCACTCATGCCTGGATCCCAAGTCCCGTGGCGAGCTGGTGAGCCTCTCCACCACAGCAGACCGCACCTTGTTCTTTGACTTTCTGGCGGTGGAAGCGCCGATCCTGAACGGGTACACGGCGAAGTTCCAGCTGTACACGGTGCCAGGACAGGCGGTGTACAACGCCACTTACCAGCTGGTGCTCCAGCAGGCAGACGGCCTGGTGTTTGTGGCGGATTCCCAGATGGACCGCATGCGGGAGAATGTGCAGGCCTGGGACAACTTCCGCAACAACCTGCGTCTCAACGGCCAGTCTCTTGATGAACTGCCGCTGGTGCTGCAATACAACAAGCGGGACTTGCCGAATGCAGCACCGGTGGAGTATCTGGACTATCTGATCAACCAGGGTACCCAGCGCTGCCAGAGCTACGAAGCCAGCGCCTCACACGGGCACAACGTGCTGACCACGCTCAATGCCATTTCCCATGAAGTGCTGACGCGCTTCATGGCACGAATGAATGGTGGCCAACCTGCGACAAGCGCTCCAGGAGCGATGTCGGCCAACCGTGCATCGAGT
>JBGGMQ010001048.1:0-9889 GCA_041287975.1 Verrucomicrobium sp.
TTCGGATTCGTAGAAGTGGGCACCTTGACCCCACGCCCCCAGCCCGGCAACCCCACGCCGCGGCTCTTCCGCCTCATTCAGAAGGAGGCCATCATCAACCGTATGGGATTCAACAACCCGGGAATCCAGTCCGCCGTGGCCAAGCTGGAGAAACGCCAGGGCACGGGCATCGTGGGGGTGAACATCGGCAAGAACTTCGACACACCGAACGAGCGCGCCGTGGATGACTACCTGATCTGCCTGCGAGCCGCCTACGGCGTGGCCGACTACATCGCGATCAACATCTCCTCCCCCAACACCAAAGGTCTGCGCGACCTGCAGGCAGAGGAGCCCATCCGCCGCCTCGTGGGCACGCTGCGCGAGGAGCAGGAGCGTCTTGCTGCCAAGCACGGCAAACGCAAGCCGCTGCTGGTGAAGATTGCCCCCGACTTGGAGCCCGACCAGATCGCCAGCCTGGCCCGTGTCTTCACCGAGCAGGCCCTGGATGGCGTGATAGCCACGAATACCACGATCTCCCGCGAAGCAGTGGCAGGCCACCGCCTGGCCGAGGAGGCGGGCGGCCTCAGTGGCACGCCCCTCACCCGCCACTCCACCCAGGTCATCGGAGCCTTGCGGGCGCAGTTGCCGGCTTCAATCCCCATCATCGGGGTGGGCGGCATCATGTGCGCGGCCGATGGTCAGGCGAAACTTTCTGCGGGGGCCTCGCTCGTGCAGATTTACACCGGGCTCGTCTACCGTGGACCTGCCCTGGTGAGAGATCTCGCGGCCTTGGATGCGCCGACGACTCACGTTCCGGCGACCGCGAAATAGGGAATAAATCCCGCAGGAGACACTCCTACCAGCGTTGTGACATTCACCTAACCTGGGTGGCACTGATAACTTTTCAGTGCTCTCAGGCGTTACTCTCTTGTCTATGACCTTCCTCATGCCGACTCCTCTGCTTTCCCGTCTGGCGCTTGGCGTCCTGATTGCGTGTCTTTGCCTGCCGACCGGACTGCGAGCCCAGTTCGGCCAAGCTCCAAAACCCGTGACGGCAGAGCTGGTGAGCGACTCCGCCACGGTGGCCCCCGGCAAGCCGGTCAAGGTGTCCGTCAAGCTGGTCCACCAACCGACCTGGCATGTCTACGGCAAGACCATTCCTGAAGGGGCGACCGGCCTTCCCACGAAGGTCACATGGAAACTGCCCGCAGGCTGGAAGGTCGAAGATCTCCCGTGGCCCCCGACCCACAAGACGGAGTCCACCGGTGGGGCCGTCATTGAAGCGTATGAAGGCACGGTACTGCTGCCCTTCCAACTGACCGCCCCGGAAAATCTGACTGTGGGCAGCACCGTCAAGCTTGAGGGTCAAGTCGACGCACTGGTCTGTGATCCCAAGTCGTGCATGCCCGTGAAGCTGCCCATTTCCCTGGAACTGAAGGCTGGTGAGGCTAGTGCAGCAGCCGGGTCTGCCAGCCCAGCCCCACAGGTCACGGAGGCAGCGGTTCCCGTCTCCCTTGCCCCGGCGAAAGCGGCCAAGGTCACCGCCGAACTGCTCGCTGAGGTCAGCACGGCTGCCCCAGGCACTCCTTTCAAGGTGGCGGTGAAACTCATCCACCAGCCCACCTGGCACGTCTATGGCAAGACCATCCCAGAAGGTGCAACCGGCCTCCCCACCAAGGTGACTTGGAAGCTGCCAGAGGGCTGGAAGGTGGAGGACCAGCCCTGGCCCCCCACGCATCAGCTGAAATCGACCGGTGGCACGCTCATGGAGGCCTACGACGGCACCGTGCACCTGCCCTTCCTCATCACGCCTCCGGCAAACGTGAGCGCGGGAGGAACGGTGAAGCTGGAAGGCCAAGTCGACGCCCTTGTCTGCGATCCCCAGTCCTGCATGCCTGTCAAGATGCCGATCTCTCTGGAGGTGGGCACAGGCGAAGCTCTAGTAAAAAATGAGGCGAACCAAGCGGTGTTTGCAAGTGCGTCAGCCACTTCTCCTGTGGTGCCCACCACAGTCCCTGCGGTTGAAAAAGCCTCTGCCGAAACTTCCAAGCCGACAGACACCTCTGCTAAGGATGCTGTGACTCCGGAGAAACCCGCTGCAGCGACGGCAAAAGCACCTGCTGACACCGGAAGCCTCGCCAGCAAGCTGCTGCTCGCCTTTTTGGGGGGGCTGATCCTGAACGTGATGCCGTGTGTATTTCCCGTCTTGGGCATCAAAATCCTCAGCGTGGTGAAGCAATCGGGTGAGGATCATCGGCAGATTCTCCTGCATGGGTTGGCTTACACGCTGGGTGTGCTGGTTTCTTTTTGGGCGATCGCGGGCCTCCTCATCGTTCTCCGCTCCGGCGGTGAACAGTTGGGCTGGGGATTCCAGCTGCAATCCCCCATCTTTGTGCTGACACTGGTGATCTTCCTCTTTGCCTTCGGTTTGAACATGGCTGGCCTCTTTGAAATAGGAAGCTCTGCCGTGGGTATAGGGAGCGATCTCACGCGCAAGTCGGGATTGGGAGGCTCTTTCTTTTCCGGCCTGCTGGCCACGGTGGTGGCCACACCTTGCGCCGCTCCTTTCCTGGCCCCTGCCCTGACTTTCGCCCTCAGTCTGCCTGCCGGCCCCTCCTTGCTCTTCTTCACCATCATCGCTTTGGGCCTGGCCTTTCCGTACCTTCTGCTGTCCGCCTTCCCCAAGCTCATCGGATTGCTGCCCCGCCCTGGGGCGTGGATGGAAAGCTTCAAACAGGCGATGTCCTTCCTCATGTTCGCCACGGTCGCGTTCCTGCTCTGGACTCTCGCTGGCATGGTGAGCGAGTACGGCCTGCTCAAAGTGTTTCTGGGCTTGGTGATGGTAGCGGTGGCCTGCTGGATTTATGGACGCTGGAGCCTGCCTCACAAGCCCTCCGGTACTCGGGTGAAGGCAGTCGTCTTTACCCTGATCTTTTTCATCGGCGGCACGGTTCTGGCATGGCCCGATACAGTTGGCAAGGGCAAGGGAGCTTCCGGCAAGGGTGACCAGGCAGGAATAACTTGGAAAGAGTGGTCCCCTGAACTGGTCGCCCAGTTGCGGTCAGAGAAGAAGTCGGTCTACATCGACTTCACCGCCCGCTGGTGTGTGACCTGCCAGACGAACAAGCTCGTCTACCGGGATGAATCCCTGCAAAATGAGTTCAAGCGCCTGAATATCACCACCCTCAAGGCCGACTGGACCAGTCAGGATGAGGTCATCTACAAAGCCATCCAGGAGCTCGGCAAAGCCGCGATCCCGGTGAACGTGCTCTACATCCCAGGCAAAGAAGAGCCTCTCATCCTTCCGGAACTACTCACCGTCAGCAACGTGAAAGCAGCCCTGTCGGAGCTGGAGAAGCCGGTGACAGCGACTGCGATGAAGTAGTTTCCGTGGTTCGGAGGTCTTGGGGGGACTGGAGTTCAGCTTCATCTGGGACTACACTGGCTGGGCTTGCCCCATGGTATGGTTATTAGGCAACCGAAGCGGTCGCCCTACAGGGCCAGTGGAGATTGACCATGGGAGACTGAGATGAACATCAACAGGTAGTTGGATCTAGAAGCGAGACGCTTCTTCCACACTGGGGGGTGGCTTGGGCGTCAGCAACGTAGCAAGACCGTCTCGGTCCTAGGCCGCCACGGGAAGGACGGGCGAAGTCGACTGACGAGTTGGGTCTTCAACGGCCAAGAGGACCTGGGAGGGAGACGCTTCTTCCACACTGACCTGGAAATGAAAAGTGCGACCCAGGGTTCTGGATCGCACTTTGTCATCTGTCGGCTGGCAAGGTTCAAGGTCAATACCTTGAACCTGCCTGCAAAGTTCTAGGCAAGCTTACCGCTTCCCTTTTTCCTTATCCTTGTCGTCATCTTTGTCGGGGCGGCCTTTCCGTTCACCACCGCCTTTGCCGCCTTCGCGAGGGGCGTTAGCTCCAGGAGGAGCCTCTTCACGCCGCTGCACCTGGGGCTGGGGCTGGGGTTTAGCCTGAGGGCGGGGCTCTTCAGCGCGGCGGGGCTGGCTCTGCAACTGCTGACGACGCCCTTCCTCAGCACTGCGGCGGGAGCGCTCGGCGGCTTCGCGCTGGCTGTTCTCAGCGGCGCGGCGCTGTCCTTCTTCCGCATTCTTCCGCTGCATGTTTTCCGCTGCGGCGCGTTGTTTCATCGCGTTCTCCGCAGATTCACGCTGGCGGTTCTGGTTCTCAGCAGCAGCGCGCTGGGCTTTTTCGCGCTCCATGTTGCGGGCACGTTCCTGGTTCTCGCCTTGCTCACGCTGGCCGGACTCCATCGCCTTGCGGCGCTCGTTTTCCATGCGTGCTTTTCCTTCCTCGCCGGCGTTACGCTCATTCTGACTGCGCTCGGCATCCTGGCGACGCTTCATGTCTTCGCCTTGCTTGCGCTCCATGTCGCGACGCTGGGTCTCAACGGCCTCACGTTCTTTCCCATGTTGCATTTCCTCACCGGGCTTGCGGCCTGTTTCCCCACGCTGGGTTTCTGCGGCCTCGCGTTCTTTACCTCGCTGCATCTCCTCACCGGGCTTGCGGCCCGCTTCTTTTTCGCGCTGGGCTTCGATGATAGCCTTGCGATCCTGCTCACGCTTCATCTGCTCATCACCACCGGCACGGCCTCCGCCGGGAGCGGTGGGCTCGCGGCGGCGCTGTTCAGCCTCAATGGCATCACGACGCTCTTTCTCGCGACCGGTCACATCTAGCGGGGCACCACCTGCGCGTCCGGGGCGACCGTCTTTTTCACGATCATCCATCGCCGTACCGCCACGGTTCTCGCGCACTTTCTTCTCCTCTTCCAATCGGCGGGCAATATCGGCCTGGGAGGCACCGCCCGCACCAGGCATAGGTTTGCGGTCATCGCGTCCGGGTACCATATCACGCCCAGGGGGCAGGTCTTTGCGGTCGCGATCCCGATCACGGGTGTTCTGATCATTGTCCGCTGCACTGACTCGGCCTTCACGCTCGCGGGTACCAAACACCCCCGTTTTGGAGGGCAGATTCTGAGGGCGGTTACGGTCGGCATCCTGACGCATGCGGTCACGGATCTGGTCCATGGTGGCGCGATCCTTCACACCTTCCCAACCGCGGTCGAAGCGCACATCGGCCACACGTTCCTTCACCTTGGCAGGCCCACGACGTTCGTCATCGCGAAAGCGGCGGATGGTAGGAGCAGCCACAAAGAAGTCATCACCTTCTCGGCGGTTGATGCCGCGGCCAAAGCCTTTGGGATCACGACGATAGCTGTCGAAGTCAAAGTCATCGCGACGACGCAGTTTGAGCTCACGAATTTCACGCGTGCTGCGTTCCCGGACAAAGCTGTACTGGGGTCCGCCGATGAAGACGTTGTTAACAACTGAATCCCGATACGAGATGTTCGTGATGTTAACGGAATGGTTGATGATGGTGACGTTGCGCTCATAGGGCAGGATCACCGTCCTCAGACGAGGCTCACCAATATCGCGATACCGCACAAAGTTGTAGCAGGAGGGTCCGATGTCGTAGTAGTCATCCACCCAGGTGTTGAAGCCGATGCTGATCTCAAAGCGTGCTTCAGGAGGCAGTGGAGCCCAACCTACATATTCTTTATCCGGAGTGTCGCGCCAGGAGACCCAAGCTGGGCCCCACTCGTAACCGGGAACCCACACCCAGCCCACGCCTACCACCCGCGTCCAGCGTCCATAGTGGTAGGTCGCCCAACCAAAGTCTTCGTTGGAGACCCAGGTCCAGCCGCCATCGGTGTAGGACCAGTTGCCATCCGAATAGGGACGCCACATGGGGTCGTCAGACGCAGCGTAGGGTCGCCAGCAGTAGCCGTAGTCCCCCACCTCCATCCATTCGCCATAGGGATCGAGCGAATCATAGAAAAGCTCGAAGGATACAGTGGTCTGTGCCTGCACAGATCGCTGGGGTATTGCGCCACACCAGAGAGCCAGCGTGAGCATTAATAATGTCAGTGTTTTCATGAGTTAGGGGATTCGATTGAAGTGAAAGGTTTCACGCCACCACCCTTTCAGACTGGTGCGTACGCCGTTCTATTCAAGGATCGCGCAATGAGCCACAGGAGGTCGCCTCTGAATGCGTCAGGCGAAAATCTCAGTAACACCCCACTTATTGCCGGAGAATCAGCACGTCCTCTGTGCCGGCCATGACTTTCAACTCCTCGGTGCCGGGCTGGTAGAGCGTGGAGGGATTCATCTCACTGATCTTCAGCAAGGTACCATCCCGCGTGGAGAGCTCGTATTGCACCGTCTCCCCCAGATAGGTCGTCTCAATAATATTCCCAAAGAAGCGGTTGGGCGAATCCCGGATCTCGCCCAAGAACAAGGCCTCCGGCCGGATGCAAAGCGTCACAGGCTGCCCCACCACTGGCACAAACTCTCCGCTGGGGGTGCCCCGGATCATGCCACAGGGTGTATCCACGTCCCACAGGCCATCGCGATAGCTTTCCTGTTTAATGGTGCCACTGATGAGATTGGCCTCTCCGATGAAGGAGGCGACCATTTTGCAGTTGGGATGGCAGTAGATCTGCGGAGGGCTGCCTACCTGAACAATCTTGCCTCCATCCATGACAGCCATGCGGTCCGCCATGCTCAATGCTTCCTTTTGGTCATGCGTGACATACACTGCGGTCAGACCGAAGTCTTTGCAGATGCGCCGGATCTCGGAGCGCATCTCCACGCGAAGCCGGGCATCCAGATTGGAGAGGGGCTCATCCAGAAGGAGCACCTGCGGCCGCACGACGAGGGCACGGGCCAAAGCGACCCGCTGCTGTTGGCCACCGCTCAACTGCTGGATGCGGCGGTCCTCAAGTCCATCCATCTTCACCATGGCCAGTGCG
The DNA here is from genome assembly GCA_041287975.1 of Verrucomicrobium sp. Taxonomy (GTDB): domain Bacteria; phylum Verrucomicrobiota; class Verrucomicrobiia; order Verrucomicrobiales; family Verrucomicrobiaceae; genus Verrucomicrobium. Next base: position 6,817 of record JBGGMQ010001048.1, read on the forward strand.
TCCGCCACGCGCTCATCAATCTCCTTCACAGGGCGTCGACGCTCTTCCAGGCCAAAGGCGACATTCTCCTCCACGTTCATGTGCGGCCAGAGGGCATAGCTCTGGAACATCATGGCTGCACCACGCCGGTGTGGTGGCAGGTGGCCGACGTCTTCCCCGTCAAAGAGCACCTGGCCTTTGTCAGGTTTATAGAATCCGGCGATATGCCTGAGGAGGGTCGTCTTCCCACAGCCACTGGGCCCCAGCAGGAAGAACATCTCCCCCCGCTGGATTTCCACACTTACGTCATTCAGGCCGAAAACCTTCCCGAAGCGCTTGGTGACGTGCCTGATGGATATCGAGACCATCCCGCTTTCTAGTGGCTCCGGCCAAACATGGCAAGCAGCGAACCCAAATGTGGCTGGAGCAAAGGGGGATTACTTCGTGTTTTTGAGGATGAACTCCACGATGGGGGTGCTGTCCTGCAGGCCGTGGGGATGGTGCCCGACTCCAGCCTTGGCGATGAGCTCAATTGGGCCCCCGAGCTTCCGGTAGCGCTCCGCGATGAGGCCTGTATTTTCCTCCCAAGGGACCACGTCGTCAGCATCACCAAAGACGTGCAGCAAAGGCACCTTGCGCTTCGCCAGAGGGGCGAGACTGTCGACGGGATTGCCTTTGTAGGCCAGGGCCTCGGCTTCGTCTTTGAAGCCCCACAGTTGCATGACGAGCTGCCAGTTCTTGGCATCGCCTTTGCCCTTTCCTTTGCCGCCGGGCCAGCTCTTGAAATCGCACACTGGAGCATCGCCGTAGATGCATGAGACTTTGTCAGGATTGGCGATGGCCCAATCGTAGCAATACAGGCCGCCACGGCTCAGCCCCACCAAGGCGGGCTTTTTGCTGAAGCCGTGCTCCTTGGTCAGAGTGGCGTAGCAAGCATTCCAGTGCTTCACCGCGGGCGGGCTGCCGAGCATGTCCGGCAGGCGCATATAGACGATGTGATAGCCTTTGCCCAGGAGAGCCACATCAGGATCTGGCTTGTGGCCGAAGAACTCGCCATGCCACACCCAGGGCTTGCCCTTGGCGGCTTTGGCCGGTGCCACGACGGTCACGGTGGGGCCTCCCACTTCAAAGTCGTAGCGGTCGTAGCCCTGCCATTTGCTCCGTTTACCGGGATAGAGCGCTGGGCCTTGCTGAGAAGTGACGGTCGCTGCAACAGCCACGGCGGCCTCCTTGCCGGGCAACGGCGGCGGTGCCGGAGCCGTCACAGGCACGGTCTCCACCTTGGCCAAAGCACTGACAGGGATGGCAGGCCGCACCTCAGGGGCGGCAGGCTCGTTGGGGATGGGGGCGGCGGACGCCATGACCACAGCAGGCATTGCGGGAGCAGCGGGGACAGCCGCAGCCTCAGCCGAGGGAGCCGGAGTTGGTGCGGGAGCTGGCGTCGGAGGCTCTGGAGCCGGCGCAGGCACAGTTGTACGGGCCAGGACAGGCGCTGGGGTTGGGGCTGCGGATTCAGCGGCCAGCACGGGTTTCCCGCCAGCCAGCAGCGCGTTGATCTTGGCGGTGATCTCGGCGGCCTTTTGCTCTGCCTCTGCGAGGGGCAGGCCTGGAGTGACTCCCGGCCGCTTGTGACCGACGGCGCTAAGCCAGGCGGCTTTCATAACGCGCTGACGCTCCGAGACCAACTGGTAGAGTGCATGCAGCTTGCCATCAGGGGCAATGAAGTCTTCCACCTGGTAATCTGGCTTGAGGCCCCACCACGCGAGCAGCGGCTTCGCCATCACCCAATGCCCTTCCGCATTGGGATGGATGCCATCTTTGGCGAGAAAGAACTCGGGATCCGTTTTGCGTTTTTCTTCCAGATAGGTGTTCATCACGCCGTGCACGTCCACCACGCGCCAGCCAGTGCGCTTGCTTTTGCCCATCATCCAGAGGGTGTAGCGATCCAGCACGGTATTGTAGCGAACAAACGGCTGGGGATAGGAGCTGAGACCCGGAGGCAGCACTTTGTCTTTGATCGGTAGCGGGTCGAAAACGGGCGGTGTCAGGTGGATGACGGGAATCTTCTTGTCCCATGCCCGGTCCCGCATGGTTTGAGTGCCTTTTACAAACTTTTCAAAGCGGTCGTCCTTGTACGGGAAGTAGATGCCGTCATTCATCCCGTAGCAGGCGACCATGAGGTCGGGCTTCGTCATCTCGAGGGCGCGCACGAGGCGCTCGTGAAGATTCGGCCGTGGGAATTTGCCATCCGCATGCCCGGGCTCCGACAGTCCGGAAACGGTCTCGCTGGAAAGTCCCAGGTTGATGAATTCGTAGCGTTTGTCGGACTTGGCCAGCACCACGGTCTCAATGAGTTCAATGTACTGGCCGGCGGCAGTGATGCTGTCCCCGAGGAACAAGATGCGCTTGGCGTCTGGCAGCTCCCCCTCATCTCCTGGCGAATGCCCCACGGCGGAGGACCGTTGTGCCATGACCGACGGAGCAGCCAGACAGAGCAAGGCAAGTGCTGATACCCAAGGGTGCAGCAGGGAACGGAGTGCGATACGACTCATCACAAAGCAGAGAGGTGAGGTGAGATGAAAGGAAGCAGAACGAGAGCAGGAGCTCCATGCTACGCCTGGGGTGGCAAGTCACATGGAGCATCGAATGATGCAGCAGGGCATCAACCGACGCTTGAAAACGCCCTCCGCAAGCATTTTCTGGCATTCTCCCGTACTCTCCGCCTGTGAGCAATCTTCATTCTTCCTTGGAGATCCTAGCTCACGGCAGGCCCCACGGTCACCCGCATGGCCTTCATCATGAATGGACCAAACAAGGTAGCCAGCGCCACATCGGCGGCATCCCGCCCGTAAGCCAGGACGATGCGGTTCCCTTTGGTAACGTCCTCAGTGGCGTCAAATGTGAACCAGCGTCCTCCGATGTAGGCCTCGAACCACGCGTGGAGGTCCATGGGATTCAGTTCGTGCAGAAAGCCTACCACCATCCGTGCCGGGATATTGATGGATCGGCAGAGCGCGATCCCCAAATGGGCCAGGTCCCGGCAAACCCCTTTTTTGGAGGCTACAGTATCCACGGCCGAGGTCGATGCATCGCT
>JBGGMQ010001049.1:0-5566 GCA_041287975.1 Verrucomicrobium sp.
ACATTGCTGCTGCAAGCGGCCTTGTTGGACGGGTCCCTGGCATTGCCAGCCTGGAAAAAGTGGCAGCAGGGCAATGATTTGGACTGCATCGAAGCAGGGGATTTCCGTCTGCTGGGATTGCTCTACCGGAATCTGGCCAAGGCGGGCCTCGGCCAGCAGGATCAATACCTTCCCCGGTTAAAGGGTATCTACCGAAATTTCTGGACCAAAAACCAGCTGGTATTGGGCAGGAAGACCGCCCTCATCGGTGCCCTCCATGAGAAGCAGATACCCTGCATGATCCTGAAAGGGGCGGCGTTGACGCATACGGTTTATCGTGACCATGGGGTACGACCCATGGAAGATCTGGATTTGATGGTGCCCCGACACAGATTAGAGGAGGTCATGGACCTCATGGAGGGCATGGGCTGGGTGTCGGAGTATTTCAACTCCAGGCTCATCCCTCGCACGGTGCACGCTTGTAACTTTAAAGATCCAACGGGGGCCAACGTGGATCTCCACTGGCGTCTCGGGCATACGGTTTCGCCTCCGGGGTTTGATGAAAGCATCTGGGAGCAGGCCATCCCCGTTGACATGGGGCGGGTGCCCTGCCTGGCTCCCTCCTACACCGACCAGCTCATCCATGCCTGTGAGCACGGCCCCCGGCACAATGCGATCACGCCTATTCGCTGGATTGCGGACACCTTTTGGATCCTGCGGGCTGCAGGCGGTCTGATCGACTGGGAGAGGGTGGCGAGTATTTCCTCAGGATTCGGCTGTGTGCCAGCAGTGCGGGATACCTTGCGCTACCTGGAAAAAAATCTGGCGGTGAAGGTGCCTGTCGAGGCCTGGCAGCATCTGCAGCGGGCGAAGATCACATTGCAGGATCGCGTGGAGTATTTCCTCGTCCGCCAGCCTGTTCCGACCCTCTGGCATAAGATCCCGTTGGATTTGAGCTGGCACATCCGCAAGACCCGGGGGCTGCCTTTGGGGGACCGGCTGGGCTCCTTCCACCAGCACTTCCGAGACACGAATAATTTGCTGCCGGGCCAGTTCACCCGTCATTACCGTGCCAAGCTCCGCTACTGGTTTCGCTACTGGCTGCCCTGGCACCTGCGCCGGGTGCCTCGCTGGATTCTGCCCCGGGAACCCGGTACGGTCAGTGCCATGCCTCCAGAGGCGTTTCAGAACTTTTATGCCTTGGAACCCTACGGGCACCGGACGTTTCGCTGGTCTCAACCCGTCGGGGGCCTGTGGATCCATCTGCCGGCGGGTCGGCATTTCAAGGTGATGATCGACACCGGCAAATTGCGGGAGTGGACTTCTGACCTTGCCCGGCACTTGCGCTTCACGCTTGATGGCGTTTCCATTCCCTCCGCTCAGTTGAAGGGGAAGCAGGGGGTCTTGACGCTTTCCATCACCCTGCCAGAGGACTGCCCAGACACGCCCTCCACCCAGGTGCTGGCCTGGACTTGTGAGCCGTTTGCCAATCCCACGGACACGCGACCGCTGGGGTTGTCTGTCTTTTCAGTCAACCTCCGGCCCATCAAGCCAAAGAGGACGGTTGAACTGCCGCCTGAGCCAGAGTCCCGTCAAGGTTGAACTGGGTTTTGCTCTTCTCGTCCCTGCCTGAAAGAACGCGCTCTGCGCGCTCCGTAAGAGCTTCATGGTAGAAGTAAATGTGACGTATGATGGCGGCCTCCGGTGCCGGGCCGAGCATGGGCCTTCGGGCATGGTGATCACCACAGACGCCCCCAAGGACAATATGGGGCAGGGAGAGGCCTTTTCTCCCACGGATCTGGTGGCTACGGCTCTGGCGGCCTGCATTGCCACGACCATGGCCATTGTCGCCAAGCGCAAGGGCTATGATATTCCCGGCATCAAGGTCCATGTGGAGAAGCACATGACGACGGAGGCTCCGCGAAAAATTGCCAGGCTGCCTCTCGTGGTGACCGTGCCGCTCCCGGCGGATCACGCCGATCGCGCGCTGCTGGAAAGTACCGCCCACGGTTGCCCGGTGCATCGCAGCCTCCACCCAGACTGCCAGATGCCCATTGAGTTCGTCTGGAACGGCTAGTTCCGGATTTTCAACGTGATCCTTTGATTTTTCTATTTCATGAACCGCCGTTCTCTTCTCAAGCAATCAACGGCTCTTGGAGCCGGACTCGCCCTGTCCCGACTGCATGGTGCCGACGACAGCACTGCCAGCACTCGCAAGCTGAGGGTGGCGGTGGTGGCCCTGGGGCGCGGCATGGGGCATGTGCAGGCCCTTCTCCAGATCCCCAATGTGGAAATCAAATATCTGGCGGAGGTGGATTCCACCCGGCTGGACCGTGGGCTGAAACTGGTGGCGGAGAAGCAGCAAGTCTCCTGTGTGGGAGTGAAGGACTTCCGCTCTTTCCTCGATGACGGGGAACTGGACGCCGTCTTCATCGCCACGCCAAACTTCTGGCACACACCTGCGGCGGTGTATTGCATGAAGGCAGGCAAACACGTGTATGTGGAGAAGCCTGGCAGCCAGAACATGAAGGAGGCTGAACTCATCGTCGCTGCCTCCAAGAAGTATGATCGAGTCGTGCAAATGGGCAACCAGCGGCGTACCTGGCTGAAGGAGCCGATTGCCAGGCTGCACGAAGGAACCATCGGCAAGGTGCACTACGCCCGGGCCTTCTACAATGCCAGCCGCAAGGCTGTTGGGCAGAATGCAAATCCTGCGGCTGCTGACCTCGACATGGACCTTTGGCAGGGGCCGGTGCTGGCGGAGCGGGACATGGCTCCGTACGTGCACTATGACTGGCACTGGCTGTGGCACTGGGGCAATGGTGAACTGGGCAACAATGGCATCCATCACCTCGACGTGCTCCGCTGGGGGCTGAAGGCCGACCTTCCGCAACGCATCACCTACAACGGCGGCCGCTACTGGTTCGATGACAAACAAGAGACGCCTGACACCGGCAGCGCCGTCTTTGACTTTGGCGATGTGGGCATGAGCTGGGAGCAAAGCAGCTGCCATCCCCGTGCCGTGGAGAAGACGGGCGAGTGCATCTTTTACGGAGAAGGCGGTTCCCTGCATACCGCGGCATCCTCGTACACGTTCTATGACCTCAAGGGGGTGGAGATGGCCAAAGGCAAGGCCCCAGGGGGCGATGTGGCCCACATTGCGAATTTCCTGGAAGCCATCCGTGGCAACGAGTCCTTGAATTCGCCTATCGAAGAAGGTCAGAAGAGCACCATGCTCTGTCACCTGGGCAACATCGCCTACCGCACCGGCACCATGGTCCACTTCGATCCCAAAACGAAGAAGATCACCGGCAACCCCGAGGCGGAAAAGTACCTGGGGAGAAAATACCGCAAGGGGTGGGAGTTTGAGATCTGAGGTAAGCTTTCTTGCTGGCGAGGGGGCGGTTTCCCCTCGCTGGAGGTCACGACTTGAGCTAGGGGAGTGACGTGGCATCCGCCGCCGTCTCTCCGTCCCCATGTCCGTTGATTTCCTGCCCAACTCATCCGCTCCTGTCACCCGTATTGACCTCGCTACGGGGTTGACGGAGTTTCCGCGGGAGGTTTTTGACCATGCGGACACCCTGGAGATTCTCAACCTCACCGGCAACCAGCTCACTTCTTTGCCCGAGGACTTGGGGCGGCTTTCAAAGCTGAAGATTCTATTCTGTTCCAACAATCGCTTCAGTCACCTGCCGGCGGTTCTGGGGACGTTGCCAAGTCTGACGATGATCGGGTTTCGGGCGAATCAGATCGAGTCCATCGATCCCGACGCCTTCCCGCCTCATCTGCGGTGGCTCATTCTGACGGAGAACCGCCTCCGTTCTCTTCCTGCAACTCTGGGCAGATGTCGCGCCTTGCAGAAGCTGATGCTTTCTGGGAACAGCCTTTCATCACTCCCGGAGGAAATGGCAGCTTGTGAGCACCTCGAACTTTTACGCCTCGCTGCCAACCAGTTTGAAGTGCTTCCTGATTGGCTGTTGTGCCTGCCTCGCCTCGCCTGGCTGGCACTCGCGGGAAATCCGTGCATGCAGTCGGGTTCATCTGCTTTGGACAAGGTGAAAACCGTCCCCTGGGGAGAGCTCACGTTGCAAAAGAAGCTGGGCGAGGGGGCTTCAGGCGTCATCAGCCAGGCACGCTGGAGCGCTTGTGACAATGACGTTGCCGTAAAGGTGTTCAAGAATGCGATCACCTCAGACGGGCTGCCGTTGTGTGAATTGGAGGCCAGCCTGGGTGTGGGAGAGCACCCGAACTTGACGCGCGTTTTGGGGCCGGTTTCGGGACATCCTGATGGCGCAAGTGGCATGGTGATGGAGTTGATCGATCCCTCCTTCACCAGTCTGGCGGGTCCGCCCAGCTTTGACACCTGTACTCGGGATGTCTATCCGGCAGGCCAGTTGTTTGCGCTGGAGGAGACCTTGGCCATTGTCCGGGGCATTGCCTCCGCAATGGCCCAGATGCACGTGCATGGCATCCTTCATGGCGATCTCTATGCGCACAATATTCTAGTCGCGGGCGGCGGTCGCTCTCTCTTGAGCGACTTTGGTGCTGCGGCGTTTTATGATCTCCAGGCAGGCCCTGCCAGTCATCTGGAGCGACTGGATGTCCGCGCGTTTGGAATCCTGATGGAGGAGTTGTTGGAGAGAACTTGTGTTCTCCATGCCGACACCGGAGTAAGCCAGGCCCTTTCCGGGGTGACGCGAGACTGCCTGAATGCGGATGTATCCCAGCGGCCTAATTTCCAGGAACTCGTGAGCCACTTGCTGCGGCTGGAGTCTTGAAGCAGCGTCTGCATTTTGTCACAATTGCAACGCACCCATTCGCATGTGCGCAACCTGGCTGCTTCCACAAAGGCTCAAGGATCAGCCCCCCCTGTATCGATCGTGCGACGCGGATGGGTTCAGTTTTGACAAAAGGGCTCTCGCAGATGCAAATGTGATGAAGAGTTAGGAATACAGGCCCCGGTAACGGCTCCTGGTGAGTTTTGCTGCCACGGATGGCCTTGGTGTTGCTCTACAAAGCGGTATCCGCCCAGTGGTAGTCGCGCTCCTCTCAACGCTGAGAAATGCTCACCTGCTCAATGTGACAACCTTGTCTCTCCAATTCCATTCTCACCCTGAACTATCCGGCTGACACTGGTGATTGGCAGTTCGGATATTGCGACGCATTCCGACCCTGAACAATCGAGTAAACAGCGCTGCCTGCGTCGGGCTGCAAAGGCATTTTTGACTTCATTTTATGGGCGGCGGACTCGGCAGTATTTCACGTCCTGGTAGTTCAACACCTCCCACCATTGTAGGTGAAGGGGTGCAACGGCCGGAAGGAGGAGCGTCAGTACGCCCCGCACGTGCAGTCCAGAACCCGTTGGCCCCGCCTCGTGCAGGGCGTCAGGCCCCTACCGACGTCTTCATCGGATCGCCGCTGCAAAGACGCGTGGCGATGACCCGGGCGGGATTCAAAGAAGCCTTTGGAAGGATTGGGAAGAGCGAGACTTTTAAAGACGGAATCTCCCGTGCCGGCGCGAGGGTCAAGAATTTTTTCTCCACCACCGAACCAGGGCACCTCGCGGCCGTCGGTACGACGTACAAAA
>JBGGMQ010001050.1:0-2543 GCA_041287975.1 Verrucomicrobium sp.
CCGCCGCCCTCCATGGTGTCTCCAAGCTGAGAACTCTATCCCCACAAGGAATCCACTTCATTCAATCAACCTTTCGTTTACCCATGTCCCAACATTCAACCTTCTTGGCCGCGCCGTGCGGAGCGCCCTCGCTACCGATGCGGAGCTTTGACATTATGAGCAGTCTTTGGGCTGCCAAAGCACTCCTGCCTGTTTCGCAGAGGACATTCACGTTGCTCACAGCGCTTCTCTTCCTGGGCAGTCCATGTGCCAAGGCTCAAAGTTCAGAGGATCCAAAAGAGAGGCCAGGCCACAAGCCGCATCCTGCCGGGGAAGCAGGAAAAGTCGTCGCCACGCTGACTCAGTTGCAAGTCAAGCAACCGCATCAAGCTCAAGTTAAGGATGCGACCAAAAACTACGTCATGCATGCTCTTGGCAGCGAGGGCAACATCATGGCGGAAGCGTACTATGAGGAGGCTGACTCAACTGTCCTCTGGTTGATCGAACGATGGGCCAGCAAGGAGGCATTGGACAGAATCAGCAGCAGCTCTGAATCAAAGATCCTGGCGGCTTTGGCCAAAGAGGCTTTGGTGAAGCCGGTGGAGATCACCCCTCTAGTGGATCTGGAACCTCTTTCAAAACAAGAGTGGAGAAGAGCGGCGAAGTCCGAAGACCGTCCGCTTACGATCATGCTGTTTGTGGATGCGAAGCCTGGGACGCAAGGTGATTTCAAGGAAATCTATCACAAGGCCATGCCACCTTTCCGAAGTCAACCCGGCGTAGTGACCTACCAGATATCGCAGCTCAAAGAGGATGGGACGAAATTTGTGACCTATGAGAAGTTCCGCAGTAAGGATGCATTTCAGGCGCATCTGGTCTTTCCTGCTATCAAGCCAGTGATTGACTTTCTCCATACGAGCATCAAGAAACAACCGTTCCAGGAAGGGCTTCACACGCTCATTGAGTTTGCCCCCCCTTACGAGGGAGATCGGGAATAGGTGACAGGTGGGAATGGCCGCTAAGGCATTCCTGGTCGTGACACATCCTCACGCTTCAACCCCATCTTCTTGATCCGCGAGATGAGCGTCGTCGGCTTTACCCCCAGGAGTTCAGCGGCCCCGTCTGCTCCCCCAATCTTCCATCCCGTTTTGTTGAGGACGACGCACAAGTTGTTGCGCTCCCGGCGCTGGATCTCCGGCTCGGTCATAAATTCCGGTTCGACGGCGCCTCTGTTCCCAGATGGCGACGGCGAAACCGGGGGCGCTACTTCCTTTGTCGGGAGGTCGAAGTCCAGAGCCTTCCCTCGTGCGACGATGATCGCGCGTTCGATGACATTACGCAGCTCACGGATGTTGCCGGGCCAGTCGTAATCCTGTAGCCGCACCACCCCAGCTTCCGTCAGGCGCGGTCTGGGGCACTTCAATTCTTTGACAAGCACGTCCACGAAATACCTGGCAAGCAGGGGAATGTCCTCTCGTCGATGGCGCAGCGGGGTGGCCTGCACCGGGAAGACATTCAGTCTGTAGTACAAGTCCTCTCGAAACTTTCCGGCTGCCGCCTCCGCTTTGAGGTCGCGGTTCGTCGCCGCAACGATCCGCACATCCACTCGCTTCGTTCGTTCGTCACCCACGCGTTCGAACTGCTTTTCCTGCAGAGCGCGCAAGAGCTTGCTTTGGAGTTCCAGGGGGATCTCTCCAATCTCATCAAGGAATAGCGTCCCACCATGAGCGGCCTCAAAGCGCCCCAGCCGGTCTTTGATCGCTCCTGTGAACGCGCCGCGCACATGCCCGAAGAATTCGCTCTCGTACAATTCCTTCGGAATCGAGGCGCAATTCACACGAACGAGAGGCCGGTCCCTGCGGCGACTTAGCTTGTGAATTTCACGCGCAATCAGTTCTTTGCCCGTACCGGTTTCTCCCTGAATCAACACGGTCGAGTCGGTTGCTGCAACCATGCCGATCTGTTTCATCAACGTCCGGCAAGCGCTGCTGTTGCCGATGATTTCGTCCGAGTGCGGTGAAGCCTCCTGGTATGTCCTGGAGCCTTTGTATTCACGGGTGAGCAAGCCCTCCTGGACGGCGTCGAGGAGATCATCAGGGTCGAAAGGCTTCGTGAGGAATTCAAACGCTCCCGCCTTGATCGCTCGAACCGACATGGGTATGTCACCGTGGCCGGTGAGGAATACGATAGGGAGGTAGACCTCCGTTCGGGAAAGCTCCCGTTGCAATTCGAGGCCGCTCAATCCTGGCAGCTCGACATCGAGTACCAGACATCCCGGTGGCTCAGTGCTGGCTCGCTCCAGGAATTCTTTGGCAGAGCAAAACGTTTCTACCCTTAGACCTTCTGCGCGCAAGAAGCCTTGGATCGACTCGCGGATGGACGCATCGTCATCCACGACGCAAACAGGAGCATCAATTCTCTTCATAACACATGGTGCGTTCACTGACGTAGACCGGTGTGTTGTCTAGTGCGACAACGCCCGGCTGATCGCTTTGAGCAAGACTTCTTCGCTAAATGGCTTCAACAGATAATCCACCGCTCCCTCTGCGGTGACCCTGGCGATC
>JBGGMQ010001051.1:0-4481 GCA_041287975.1 Verrucomicrobium sp.
GCCACCCGGCCAATGTCCGCCTCAGCCACTGCGACATTGAGCTCCATGAGTTCAAGATTCTCCGCCAGCACAAAGAGTTCGGGAGCGGTGAAGCTGGCCGCCACAGTCTGACCGGGCTCCAGAGTGCGCTTCAGCACAATGCCATCGATAGGGGACTTGATCACGGCTTTCTCGAGATCGCGTTCGTTGATCTTCACCTGAGCCTCAGATTCCTGAACGGAGGCTTCAGCAGTCATGAGGTCAGCTTTCGCCCGCTCCATGGAGGCCGTGGCTGTGTCCATGTCTGCCTTGGAGGGCATCTGGCCGCCACTGATGCGATGGAGTTCCTTGAGTCGTGCCAGAGCGGCCTCGGTCTCTTTCACCGTGGCCTGCACCTGTACAATCTTGGCCTTGCCTGAATTCACGGTGGCACGGCTGCTCTCTGTCTGCTGGAGGAGTTTGCTGGTGTCGAGCTTGGCCAGAGGCTGACCTTTTTTCAGGCGGTCGTTGATGTCCACATAGACTTCCTGCGTGGTGCCAGAAAGCTCACTGCCGATGGTCACTTCGTTGGTCGGCTCAAGATTGCCCGTGGCTGTGACTCTCAGTGAGATGTCGCCCTTGGTGATGGCCTCGGTCACGAAGGGGGAGATTTGATTTTGGGCTTGTACCTGCTGCTGCCACCAGTACCACCCCCCGACCCCTGCTCCAACGAGCAGCAGCAGAAGGAAGAGGCGGAGCAACACGGACTTGCGCGATCCATTGACCTGGATGGCTTCCGCCAAGTCCTGGGTGGCGGGGGCGGCGGCAGTGGTTTTCATGAGGAGGGGTTAGAGGAAATGAAAATGACAGAGGTGCGGGCGGAAGGGCTAGGATGCTGACCAGCCGCCACCGAGCGCCTTGTAGAGCTGGATGTGGGCGCTGGCTTGATCGGCCAGGGTGGTGGCCTGCTGGTCCTCCAGGCTCAAAAGGGTGCGCTGGGCCTCGAGTACGACAAGGAGGTCCACAAGTCCGGCCTGGTACTGCTGGCTGGAAAGCTGCTCCGCCTGTCTCGCGGCCTTGACCGCCTGCTCCAGAATGACCAGGCGTTCCGCGGTGCGCTGAATGCCGATGAGAGCATTCTCCACCTCTGACAGGGCGGTAAGCACCGTGGACTCCCAGCTGATGAGGGCCTGTTTCTCAAGCTCGCTCTGGATGTTGATGTTCTGACGGATGCGTCCGGCGTCAAAGATGGGGGCGGCCAGTGAGCCCGCGACACTGCCTGCAATGGTTTCAGGAGAAAACAGGTGGCCGGCCTTCAGGGCCTCGATACCGATGGAGCCGCTGAGGCTCAAGGTGGGGTAGCGCTCAGCCTGAGCGGACTTGGTGCGGGCGACTGCTGCGTCCACGCGACGTTCAGCGGCCCGTACATCAGGGCGCTGGCGGAGCGTTTCGGCAGGGATGCCGATAGCCAGTCTGGCGGGTGGCGTTGGGATCACCTTGGCCTTGGTGAGCAGTCTGTCCAAGGCACCTGGAGTCTGCCCCGCCAGGAGGGAAAGCTGATTCCGGGTCTGGCCGATGGTTTGCTTGAGCGAGGGGAGTTGAGCCCGGGCCTGCTCCAAAGTGGAAACAGCCTGCTGGGTGTCGAGGGAGTTGCCTTCACCAGACTGCTCCTTCCACTCTGCCATTTTGGTGGTCTGAGTACGGCTGGTGAGAGTGCGTTCCACGACGGCGAGCTGACCTTCCGCCTGCCGGAGCGTCACATAGGTGTCAGCCACTTCGGCGGCGAGGGAAACTTGAGCCGCATAGAGATTCTCTCCCGCTTCTTCCAGGTCGGAAGTAGCGGCTTTGATGTTCTGCCGCTGCTTGCCGAAGAGGTCGATCTCCCATGTCATGTCGATATTGGCCCCGTAGTTCTCCGACGAACTGACGCCGGTGCTGCGGTTGTCCGTGCGGTCGCCGCGAGCGGACGCTCCTGCGTCTACGGTGGGGAACAGGCCCGCGACCTGGACGCCACGTCGGGCGCGTGACTCCCGTACCTTGGAAACGGCCGTGCGAATATCTGGGCTGCTCCTGAGCGCCACTTCGACCAGCTCATTGAGGACTGGGTCATGGAACCGCTGCCACCACTTGGGGAGGGCGGCCGTGTTCAGGGGGCGCTGGGGGTAGCCCGCCTTGCCTGCGCCTTTCCACTTTCCCGGGACCTGGAGTTCTGTTTCGGCCCGGCTGGGACTGGTGCCTGTACAGCTTGTCAGCGCTCCCGCGAGGGTGAGCGCCACCATGGCCTGGACAGCCGTAGGGGGCATAAATTTCATGTTCAAAGGCGCTGAGGAAAGCGAATTGCGAAGACAGGTTTCTGACTTCTAACGTGCTAAGCTGCCTCATTGAACCTTTAGAAATCGTGAAGGGATGCAATTTTAGAGCGAAATTGCGCGCAATTTCTGGCTGTTAGAGGAGCGCAGCCGGCCCCCGGCTGCAGCCCTCCGCTGCCCCACCTGCTCTCCCCAAGGCATCAATACGGTTACCCGGGGTCAGGCCGGATACTAGGTGGATGTCAGCGCCGCCAGGAGTTTCGCAAGGTTCACGCTTGCCACGGCGGTGGCCTTGTCGCTCATGGCGTAGGGGAGGATCAGTTCCTCACCGTGAATCAGGGAGCCACAACTGTAGACGACGTTGGGAACATAGCCTTCGCGTTCGTTCTCATCTGGAGACAGCAGGGGTTCGCGGAGTCTACCAATGACTTTGGTCGGGTCATTCAGATCAAGCAGGGCTGCGCCAATGCAGTATTTGCGCATGGGGCCCACGCCGTGGGTGATGACGAGCCAGCCCGCCTCAGTCTCGATGGGGGAGCCGCAGTTGCCTACCTTCACCGTCTCCCAAGCCTCGGAGGGACGCAGGAGAAGCTGGGGGTCATTCCAGTGGTGGGCATTGTCCGAGAACATGATGAAGAGATTTTCGTCATCCTGGCGGGACAGCATGGCATAACTGCCATTCACCCGACGGGGGAAGAGGGCCATGCCTTTGTTCTGCACGGCATTGCCATTGAGGGTGAGGACACGGAAGTGGAGGAAATCCTGCGTCTCGATGAGCTGGGGAAGAATGGCCCGCCCATTGTAGGCGGTGTAGGTGGCATAATAGGTGACGGTGCCATCGTCATCCACGAACTTTACAAAGCGGGCGTCCTCGATCCCATTGCTCTCGTTGTCGGAAGTCGGGAAGATGATGCGTTCGCTCAGGGCAAGTTTTGCCGGGAACCGCACCTCATAGTTGGAGTCGGCCAGCCACTGAATGCACTCCAGTGTCCGCTTGTGCTCATGGGTCAGCGGCTGCGTCTCCCGGCGCACCTTTGCAACATTCAGTCCGAGTTCACTGCGGGTGAAATCTTCTTCCAGCCCCTCAAGCAGCGTGGTGGCACAATCGTTGTAGAAGCCGATTTCATGCAGCTTGGTGGTAAAGCGCCTTTTTCTATAAGTGGGATTGGGCACCACTTCAGGTACGGTGACAAAGCGGGAAACTGGGGTCAGGCTGATATTGCCATCTGGGCAGATGAGGCCATCGCGAAACTCGATGGAGGAGATGTGCCCTTCACCGGTGGCGCGCACACTCATGATGAAGCGCAGGCCACCTTCCGGTACACTGGCCTGGTCAGGGTGCGGAACGATGGAGGGATTAAAGATGGCGGCGGATTCCAACGCATACTCCCCGGAAAACTGAGCCCCGATCAGCAACTGCAGTTCATGCGACATCGGGCGATCTGTGAATATATGGGATCGAACCTTGTTGAACTGCTGCATCAACAAGGCAGCGATATCAAAGTGCCGTGATTCGAAGCCCGCAAAGACGGCTTTTAACTCTGCATCAACCTCGTCTGCGGTGAGAGCCAGCGTGCGCCCGATGATGGTGGCGATGCGTTGAGCGGAGCTGGGAATGAAGGGCCGGATGATGACGCGGGCACTTTCCGGGGACAGGATGATGCCGTGTCGACGGATGGGGATGGGACTCATGATGAAGAGGTATGCAGGTGGGAGATGGGGCTTTGCGCCCAACTCATCTCAGCAAGAGAGAGGAGGAAGGCCAGGGAGGACTCGGCGCCCTGGTTTTCATTGACGCGATCGCGATGGAGACCATCGCCACATCCGCCATTGCTGGAGTCATAAAGAGGCAGACCAAGATCATTGCGACCCAGGAACCATTCGAAGGAACGTCGTGCTTCGCCATACCAGGAGTCATCCCGGGTGGCGTGGAAGGCTTCAAGACAGGCGGAAACCATGGCTTGCGCTTCTACGGGTTGCTGGTCAAAATCGGCGCGCGCACCGTCTTTGACATAGAAGCCGTTGCTGCCGATCGGCCGGAAGTGGCCAGCCTGGGTTTTCTGAATCGAGGCCAGCCAGCGCAGGGAGTTGAGCCCAATTTCAAGTGCTTCCGCATGGGGCATCCAGCGGCCACTCAGGATCAGTGCCTGGCAGAGACGGGCGTTGTCATAGGTGGCACTTTCCTCAAACCATGGCCAGTTTTCCGTGGCGGTC
>JBGGMQ010001052.1:0-2800 GCA_041287975.1 Verrucomicrobium sp.
GCCGTGGGATATTGCCAGAGCCTGATCACCGATCCCGCCAACACCATCCTGGTGCTGATCTCAGACCTCATCGAAGGGGGCGTGGAGCAGAACCTGCTGCGTCGCACCGCCGATCTAGTGGGCAGCGGCGTCCAGTTTCCCGCCCTGCTCGCATTGAGCGACGAAGGCTCTCCGTGTTATGACCACGAACTGGCCGCCAAAATGGGAGCCTTGGGAGTCCCCTCCTTTGCCTGTACCCCGGACCTGTTCCCCGACCTGATGGCCGCCGCGATCAAGCGGGAGGATGTCAACGCGTGGGCAGCACAGCGCGAAGTCGTGGTGGCGAAATAGCCGGCAAACTTCAAACTCCCTTGCCCGCCCGCGTCCGACGCCACATCAGCAGGAAACCTGCGAGAATCAAAAGCGTCGCGCGCCCTGGTTCAGGAACCAACCCGACCCCGGTGGTGCCAGTCAGAAACAACACCTGCTGGGATCCCACCGTCTGGATGGAACCCGCAGTGCCCGAAAGACCGCTCTTGTACTCCCAGAGGGTGTCATTCACCACGGTAGTTCCTGCACCCGCATTGTGAAGCGTGAAGAGGGCGTTGGCATCGCTGGCATCATAGCCGAGAATGGTCCCCAGTGCATAAAGCGCCTTGGCCTCCCCTTGGGTGAGTACTGTCGTGCCCCAAAGGGAAATATCGTCGAGCCAGCCGTCGAACTGGTTGCCGCCTCCGCTGGAGGCACCAAACGTGAGGGCGGCGAGGGCGTCACCAAATCCCGTGGTTCCAGTCACATAGCTATAATTTGTGGGCATGCCGCCATCCTGATAATACGACATGGCACCGCTGGCCAACGTGACGGTGACGTGATGCCATCCGCCGTCGAATGGCAGGTAAGCCGGGGTCCGGGTTTGATTTCCACTGGTGTCTGTGTCCACGCGAAAGCCCAACGTGCCCAAGTCATTGTTGCGCTGAAACTCCCAACCTGGATCTGTGGTGGCCCCTTGATTCATGGCGATGGGTCGTGTGTAAGCCGTTGGCTGCCCAAAGCTCGCCTCCACACCGTCAGAGTTGGCCTTCATCCAAAAGGAGATGCTGAGGTTGTTGCTGAAATTGATGGTGCTGCTGTTGGCTACCGTCACCCGCTGGTTGGTCGTTGCGCCAGTGTCGTGAACATCAAGACTCCGCCCTCCGAGCAAGCCTGCGGTCTGGGAGACACTGGTTGTGGCACCGTTCTGGAAGGTTCCATTCTGGGCGCTCACGGCGTCATTCGCCGTGCTGTCATCAAAGCTCCAGTGACTGACCAATGTGGCAGCTGATGCGGGTGCATGGCACAAAAACATCAGTGGCAGAAGTGGGAAAACAATGAAACGGCGATGAAGGAGCATTCCTGAGGAGAGGGGTTGGAAATAGGAAATGGCTCACCGACTAAATCTTGTGACCCTATGCTAAAGGGAAGGGGGCAAAAAGATGAGGGTCAGGGACTTTGCCCTGACCCCAGCGATTGCTTCAAATGCTCTAAAGAATCTCTCTACTGCCGTACCGCTTCCACTTTGAGCGTGTGCTTCACTGGCACGAGCTTGGTACGCACTTCGGCATCGAGCTTCTCCTGCTTGACCAGCATCTTCTTCTTCAGCGTTTCGATTGCGGCAGCGAACTCAGCGTCTTCCTTGATGTCACTGGCGAAGTTGCGGAAGTTCGTGATGAGACCCTTGATCATGGGGGTCTCATAGCTCTGCTTGGCACCCACGGCGTTGAGCAGGCCCATGAAGGGACCGTCGAAGGGGGTCTTGCTGAACTCTGCTGCCAGGTTTACGCCCTGGGTGAGTTGGTCTTTGGTGAACTCCTTGGTTTCAGTGCCCCAGGTCACCTTGGCTTTGGCACCATCGAGGTTTTTCACCTTCAGCACGAGACGGTTGAGGTCATCGTTGAAGGAGCTGTAGGGAAGGATGCTGCGCGTGCTGCCGGAGCCGACAGGGTTGCCATCAAAGCAGAAGGGCCAGGTGGTGCTCTCCAGTTCGAGGGAACCACCCGTGCCACTGGCGATCTTGTGCCCGCCTGTGACTGCGCCCGCGCCTTTGAGGTCGACGGTGATTTCTCCGATGTCACCGGTCACGCCCAGACCTTTGAGAAATGACTGGGCCATGAGCAGATGCCCGTTGGCTCCTGGATGCACACCGTCTCTACCGCACACATCATAGTCTGCACCGAGGGCCGCTTTGGCCTTGGCCATGACGCTGATCATATTGTCGTGCACATTGGCAAAGGCGTATTTCGATTCGGCAGCGAGCTTCTGGTCGATGTCACGCAGGTGCGCGAGGTTGTCGTTGTAGGCGTCGGGTGAGATCTTGACGAAGAACTTGGTGTCCACAGCTCCGGGTGAACCCACGACCACGTTTTTGACGCCCAGCTCTTGAAGACGGGTCAGCACGAGGCGCATGTTTTTTTCGTAGTCAGCTCCGATCGCATCCGTATAAGGGACATAGCGACCATCGTTCATGCCGTAGCAAAGGGTGGCTACCGTGGGCTTGAAGACGCTGAGGTCATTCACGGCACGCTGGGAGAAGCCGCCGGCGGTTTCTCCGCTCCAGCCGAACTGGAACACCTTGATGTCACTGCGGCCCGTGCAGGCGAGCAGATAAGCCTCGATATACCGGGAGTAGAGCTTCTGCTCCGTGATGGAGTCGCCGATCAGCGCCACGCGGGCATTGGCAGGGAGTTGGGAGACAGCCGCGGGTTCACGGGCAGACAAGCCGGGAATGAGTACAGCAAGAAATAGGGCGGTGAAGAGGGAGCGGATTTTCATGCAGGTAAAAGCA
>JBGGMQ010001053.1:0-6981 GCA_041287975.1 Verrucomicrobium sp.
GGGACGGTGGAGAGCTGAAGGGCTTCATCATCGCCGGGCAGGACAAGGTCTGGAAGCCGGCCAAAGCCGAAGTGATGGGCCAGCAAGTGCACGTCTCCAGCGAGGAGGTGAGCAACCCCGTAGCCGTGCGGTATGCCTGGGCTTCCTGGTGCCCCGAAGCCAACCTGGTCAACAAAGAAGGTTTCCCGGCCAGCCTGTTCCGCTCCGACAACTGGGAACTGTCGACCCACGGGGTGAACCGCCCGTTCAAGGCCCCGGCACTCGCTCCCGGGACAAAGCCCGCGAACAAGGCACCCGCCAGGGCAGTCCCGAATCCGGCTCCGTGAACAGGGACGATCAGAAGGAGGTTTTACGTCAGGCAGACACTTTTCTGGAAAAACACGGCCTGCTCAAAGCGAAGTAGTCTTCCTGTTTTGAGGCAGGCTTCTCCGGGGGCTTGCCATCTCCAGACCAGACGGCTTCAATCGGTCGCTCTCAGCTGCCATCCATCCTCTCTTGTTCTTCGATTCATGAAATTGAAATACTCGTTGTTCCTCCTGACCCTGCTCACTGGCGGGGCTCTCCACGCAGACGTCAAACTCCCCGCTGTCTTCACCGATCACCTTGTGCTTCAGCGGGACAAGCCCGTTGCCATCTGGGGTACGGCAGATTCCGGTGAAGAAGTCACGGTAACCTTCGGCAATCAGAGCAAGAAAGCCACCACCGGGGCGGATGGTTCCTGGAAAGTGGCACTCGATGCCCTGAAGGCCAGCAACGATCCCGCTGAGCTCAAAGTGAAGGGCAAGAACGAGGTTGTCCTCAAGGACATCCTCGTGGGCGAGGTCTGGGTCTGCTCCGGACAGTCGAACATGGAATGGACCACGGAGAAATCCATCAACCCTGAGCAGGAGCTGCCTGCGGCCAACCATCCCAAGATCCGCCTCTTCAGCGTGCCCAAGGCGGTGTCCGACACTCCGCTGAAGGACATTCCGCAGAAGCCCACCTGGCAGGTCTGCGCTCCCGACACAGTGAAAGGTTTCTCCGCCGTCGGTTATTTCTTTGGCCGCGAACTGAACAGGACTTTGAACGTGCCCATCGGTCTCATCAACACCTCATGGGGTGGCACCCGTGCCGAGGCTTGGACGAGCAAGCCGGCGCTGGAAGCTGTGCCTGCTTGCGCTGCGATCATCACTGCGTGGGACGAGAACCTGAAGACCTACAACGACGTTGAAGCCAAGGCCAAGCATGAGGCCGCCACCAAGGTCGCTCTCGAAAATATTGCCAAGATCAAAGAAGAGAACGCCAAACCAGGTGCGGTGCAAAAGCCGGTGCCCGCGGCTCCACGCCCGTTCGAAAACCAGAAGACCACCCAGCATCGCCCTGCGGTGCTCTTCAACGGCATGGTGGCTCCCATCGTCCCCTACACTGTGAAAGGTGCCATCTGGTATCAGGGGGAGTCCAACCAGCAGCGTGCGGTGCAGTACCAGACGCTCATGCCCACCCTCATCGCCGACTGGCGCAAGCAGTGGGGCGATGAACTGAGCTTCTACATCGTGCAACTCGCTGGCTTCGGCAATGGGCGCCCCCAGCCTCAGCCCGTAGGTGCCCCCGACACGTGGGCAGAGCTTCAGTGGGCGCAGTTGCAGACGGCCCTCAAGGTGAAGAAGGCAGGCATGGCCGTGGCCAATGACATTGGCGAAGAGAAAGACATTCACCCGAAGAACAAGCAGGAAGTGGGACGCCGCCTCGCCCTGCAGGCGCTGGTGAAGGACTACAAGGTCAAAGACTACCAGCCCAACGGCATCAGCGGCGGCCCGCTCTTTGGCGGTGCTTCCATCACGGGCGACAAGATCGTCGTGAACTGGAGCAACATCGGCGGGGGGCTTGCTGCCCGTGATGGCGGAGAGCTGAAGGGCTTCATCATTGCTGGTGAAGACAAGGTCTGGAAGACCGCCAAGGCCCGCATCGTGGGCAAGCAGATCCACGTCTCCAACAGTGAGATCAAGAACCCTGTAGCCGTGCGCTATGCCTGGACCGCCTGGTGTCCTGAGGCCAACCTCATCAACAAGGAAGGCTTCCCTGCGAGCCTCTTCCGCTCCGACAAATGGGAACTCTCCACGGTAGGTGTGGAGAGCCCGTTTGCCTTGCCCAAGCCTGCAACTCCGGCTCCAGCTGTGAAGCCAGCAGCCGCACCTGCATCTGCCCCTGCGACCAAGCCTGGCGAAGCTGCTCCCAAGGCGGTGCCGAAGGCGGCCTAAGCAGGGTTCTGCTCGCGCTTTTGAGGGGTGTTTAGAGTACTAGTGGCACCATTGTGTGCCCAAACACCCTTCACTTCCAGGATCACTATTCCAGTTGTAGTAGAAGCTCATCCCTGAAGGGGATGGATACACAGCCCAGGGTTGGCCGAGCCTAAGCGAGGCTACCCTGGGTACTCGGAATGCAAAACGTCAGGTGTGGATGCAGATCCCGTGTCCTCATACCATTCAACACGCAAAGCCCCCACGTCAAAAACGTTGGTGATCGTTTGATGCCTGCGTGCGTGCGACCCTTGGGTCGGTGGACATCTCTTGTGCCCATTCAGGGCACAACTCTTCTTCATCACTATTCCCAGGGTCTTCGCCTCTGGGCTGGGCTCTAATAACTCAAGATACGGAACGCTTTTGACAAGCGACGAAGGGTGAGCTGGCATACACTTTGACGATGCGCTTTCCCGGCACCATGGCCGCCCTTTGTTCGACGATGCTTTGGAGCCTCTCGTTGTTGCAAGTCCGTGCCACAGATACGCCAGTTGCTACTGCGCCTTCATCGCCAGGCGACGCCCGGGTCTTGTTTCAGAACCTGTGCCAGTCCTGCCATGGCGACAAAGGTGCCGGCAATGCGACGCTCATGGCACCCTCAATTGCCGGTCTGCCTGACTGGTATGTGCTTGCCCAGTTGGGCAATTTCCAGGCGGACAGACGTGGGACGCACCCCTCAGACACACCGGGCCAGATGATGCGCACCATTGCCAAGGTGCTGTCACCTGCGCAGAGTCACACCCTGTCCAGATTTGTGAGCCAACTCTCCCGGGTAAGACCGGCAGCCTTGCCGAATGTCGACACCCGCCCGGGGAAGCTCCTTTTTGAGGAGCGCTGCATGGAGTGCCACCGCTACAATGCAGAGGGAGAGCTGTTCTTCAGCAGCCCTCCCTTGGTGGGACATGCAGCGTGGTATCTGAAGGCGCAGCTCCATAAATTCCGGCGGGGTGAGCGTGGGGCAGTGCCGGGCGATGAATTCGGGGCGAAGATGGTCATGGCGGTGGTTCACATCGACAGCGACGAACTTCTGGATTCGCTGGTGGCCTATCTGATGGAAATGCAAAATCCACCCCTCAAAGCACCCGGCACATTCGGAGAGGACTGAGCTTGGGCACGCCAGCACCCATAGGGTAACCACTAAGGGGTATATTTGCTGGCACCACTTATTATTAGCGGACGCAATAGATGTTGGTCAGGACTAAGATCTGCTTTATAGATTCTTGCTTTCCGAAAACGTCCCATCCGTTTTCTAGC
The DNA here is from genome assembly GCA_041287975.1 of Verrucomicrobium sp. Classification (GTDB taxonomy): domain Bacteria; phylum Verrucomicrobiota; class Verrucomicrobiia; order Verrucomicrobiales; family Verrucomicrobiaceae; genus Verrucomicrobium. Next base: position 3,531 of record JBGGMQ010001053.1, read on the forward strand.
TGCATCCACGGCGAGCCCTTGGGTCAGGCAGTTCGAAAGTATCTGCTGGCTCAGCGAACGGACGAGGACTCCCCTAAACTCGTCCGTTCAATGGAGCTGGTGAGGGTGGAAAGCAGCGGTGTTGCGTCAGCGTTGTAAGAAGCCGTCGGGCATGGCCGTGGAGTAAGGTGATGCGCCTGCCTACCTCTCTCACGATGAACCGCCGCCGTTCCCTCCTGCGCCTTGCGGGTGCCTGCCTGCTTCTGTCAGCCAGCAGTGCGGCCCTTGCCGCTGAGAAACCCCTCGACCTCTTTTGGATCGACTCCGAAGGCGGCGGCTCGACTTTGATCGTCACCCCGGAAGGAGAATCCATCCTGGTGGACACCGGCAACCCAGGTGGACGCGACGCCGCCCGTATTCACAAGGTCGCCACCAAAGAGGCCGGTCTGAAGAAGATCGACCACGTGGTCATCACTCATTTTCACAGCGACCATTTTGGCGGACTGGCGGAACTGGCCGCGCTGATGCCCGTGGGCACACTGCATGACAAGGGCATCCCTGAGGCCAATGTGAGCCCGGACAACCGTCCCAATGACACGAGCTGGGCCCTGGCCAGCCGTCCCTACCGCGCCGCCCCCGTGGAGAAGCGCTCCGTCATCAAGGCGGGGGATGAAGTGTCCCTGCGCCAGGGCGCGGACACGAAAGCCCCGGCGCTCCGGCTGCGCTGCCTTGGAGCCAACCAGAAGTTCATTGAGCCAACTCCGGAGTTGAAAGGCAGGCCGGCGAATCCCTTCGCGAGCCTGGCCACATCCAAGCCTGCCGACACGTCGGACAATGCCAACAGCGTGGTGCTGCTCCTGGAGTATGGCGGATTCCGCTTCTTCAATGGCGGTGACCTCACCTGGAATGCGGAGGAAAAACTTGTTGTCCCTTACAACCTGCCGGGCACCGTGGATCTCTACCAGGTGAACCACCACGGTCTGGACGTAAGCAACAACCCTGTCCTCATTCAATCTCTGGCACCCACCGTGTCCGTCATGAACAACGGTCCGAAGAAGGGCACCAGCAAGGTGGCCATGGATGCGCTGAAAGGCACCTCTTCCATCCAGGCGATGTATCAGGTGCATGAGAACATCCGCCCCGATGGTGGGGAGAACAATACAGAGAAGGACTTGATCGCCAACTTGGGGGATCAGGCCGCGAACTGCGAGGGCAACTTCATCAGGTGCCGCGTTTACCCGTCACTCGGCGAATACTCGATCGAGATTCCTGTCCGGAACTATTCCCGGAAGTTCAAGATCAAAACCCCACAGTAGAGTTTGGAGAGCGGCAGCGGCAGCTTGATCCTTCACAGAATATGCCTCAATACGGTACATTTATGACGGACATGTGAGGGGAATTGGGGATGCATGGGCTATCCCTGGGCAGATTAGTACCATCCGCCGCAAGACGGTCCTGACCCGGGACGTAGTGAATCCGTCTCATGCGTATTCCCTGCGCCCTCCTTCTCTGCCTCGCGCCCTGGCTTCTGCTTTCTCCGGCCCTCGCCAACACTGCGACGGGCGGGGTAGCGCCCAAGCCGGCGGAAGCCATGGGCCTGCTCAAGACTCATTGTCTCGGCTGTCACGGCGCGGAAAAACAGAAGGGCGGCCTGTCCCTGGAGACGCGGGATGCGGCGATCAAAGGCGGGGAAAGTGGCACCTCGCTGATTCCTGGAAAAGGAGGCAACAGCGCCCTCATCAAGGCGCTCACGGTGGAAGGGGACGGACACATGCCGCCCAAGAAGCAGCTTCCTGCCAAACAGATCGCCCTGCTGCGCGTCTGGGTGGACGGCGGAGCGCTGTGGGATGAAAAGGCACTCGCGGCCTTTGGCGAGCCTGCGCCTGCGGAAAAGTTGACTCCTCTGCCTCACGGTCCCCAGCCGGTGGTGGCGCTCGCGCTCAGTCCAGACGGAACGAGGCTGGCCGCGAGCCACGGCAATGTCGTGGAACTGCGCGATGTCTCCCAGCCCACCCGGCCTGTGGTGGCAAGATTCACCGGGCACAAGGATGTGGTGCAATCCCTGGCCTGGAGTGCTGACGGCACCAAGCTCGCAGCGGGCGTGTACCGGCTCGTCAAGGTGTGGAAGGTCGCAGACGGCGCGGAGATCGCGAGCTGGTCCGCACCACTGGAGGGGCGCATTCCCGCCCTCGCTTTTCTGCCCGACCACAGCACGCTGGTAGTCGCGGATGGCGCAGCCGCCCAGCGGGGGCTGTTGCACTACTGGAAGCTTGGTGCCGCGTCCCCGGAGCACACCTGGGAGGCGCACCAGGATAATATTGTTTCCTTGGTTCTCAGTGCGGACGGCCTCTTGCTTGCCTCCGGCGGCGCGGACAACGTGGCGCGTGTCTGGAACACGGCCGACCGCAAACTGGTGGGCAAGTTTGAAGGGCACGCGGGTCCGGTCATGGGCGTGGCTTTCAACAAAGACGGTTCCTGGCTGGCCACCGGCAGTGCCGACAAAGAGCTGAAGGTCTGGGATGTGAAGACGAAGGAGCAGCTCGTGCAACTCAGCAAGGCCAACACTCCGATCACCGCGTTGTACTGGACGAGTGACGGCCAGCGGCTCATCTCGATCAATGAAGAAGGTCTGCCCAGGATTTACCGCGAGTTCAAGGTGCATGAGGGGGCGCAGTCTCAGGCCAACCCAGCGGTGGAGTCCAAGCTGGCTACCACGGGGACGGTGTTGCATACGGTGGTGGCGAATCCGGATGGCACCCTGGTGTATGCCGGGGGTGGTGATGGGGCCATATATTCGTGGTCGGCGGATGGGAAACTGGCCAGGTTAGAGGAGGCAACGCCCGTCCCCGCTTCGCCAGAACCTGTGGTGCCGGTGCCAGCTCCGGCTCCGACGCGGGCTTTGAGCTTCACGCAGGACATCCTGCCCGTGCTGGGCAAGGCCGGTTGCAGCATGGGCAGCTGCCACGCCAAGGCCTCGGGTCAGGCAGGCTTCAAGCTCTCAGTATTTTCCTTTGACCCGGCATCTGACTACCGGGAGATCGTGCAGGACACGCGTGGTCGGCGCATCTTTGCCGCACTGGCAGAGGAAAGCCTGCTGCTGAAGAAGGCCAGCGGGACCATGGTGCATGAGGGTGGCCAGCGGTTCGAGCCGGGATCTGAGTTCTACAACACGGTCGTGGAGTGGATTCGCCAAGGCGCACCGTATGAGGTTGCCAATCAACCCACGCTCACCGGCATTGAGGTGTCACCTGCGGACAAGACCTATGAAAAGAAGGAGGCCCTCACCCTGCAAGTGACGGCGCGTTACAGCGATGGCACCAGCCGCAACGTCACCGCGCTGGCCGAGTATGCCTCCAACGATGCAGGCGTCGTCACCGTAGACGAGCACGGTCACGTGCAGGCCACCGCTTACAGTGGGGAGGCCGTCATCGTGGTCCGCTACATGGGGCATGTGGGTATTTCCAAGGCTGCG
>JBGGMQ010001054.1:0-3147 GCA_041287975.1 Verrucomicrobium sp.
TTTCCTCCTCAAAGGCGATCGCCATCCACGTCATCGACATGATGGCAATCACCGGCCCGGCAATAAGGCCGGACAGAAGATGGCACCAGAAGATGGATTTGCGGACAGTCATGCGGATCTCACAGGAAAGACTAATGAGAACGCGAATGAGACGCAGTTGCAATGATAATGCAAGCCTAGTATTGAAATTTTTAATGCAGGGTGCCTGTGGAACCTTGCGCCTTGAAACGGAGCATGCGGCACGAGTGGCTCATGTGGCGGATCGCCGAGTCCTAGGAGTGTGCGAAACCCGTTGAGCCTGAAGGGAGATGGAGAAGTCTCATAATGCCGCCCTGCGGGATCGCAGGTTCAAATCCTGCCTCCACAACAAATTTCAAGGCCTGTAGTGAAAGCTACTGGGCCTTTTGACTTTCTGAGTGGAGATGGAGAACGAGCCTATATCTTCAGATCTTGAAGGCCGTGTAGCGCGAACTTTTTACTCAGTCGCACCACGGAAAAGCAGCAACCTCGGCCCGCACTTCCATGCTGCCGGCCTCATGTCATGCTGCACGGTCTCCGGCATTGGGGTCCTTGGTAGCACGATTGAGCAATCTAAAGTTTGTACTGTAAACAGCATCGGGCTTCCTTTCATTTCTGCAGCATCTTCACGTCGCCAGCCCTCAAACCTGAGAACGGATTCACGGCGGGCTCTTCGTTCGCCTAGCCAAACCTTAGGGAGTTGCGACTGGCGCAAGAAAGTTGTTGTCGATGACGCCGGCACCCGGGTTGGATGTGCTCGACAGGGGGCCGTTCAGGATGTCGAAAACGGATGTAACAATGTCCGCAAACTTGCTGCCGGTCGCGATGTTGTCGAAGAATCCGAACTTGCCGTTTTGGGCATCAAAGGCGTTGGCATAAAAAGCAAATCCCCAACGTGTCGTGCTGCCTTGCACGACGTTGTTTTTGACATCCCCGGTGAACGTGCCTTGGATCGAAACGAGCAAGCCCACGCCGTACAGGGAATCGTCTACGTTGTCATTCTTCGAGATGTTGCCATAGATGCTTCCGGTGACGTTGCCATCCGCACTCAAATAGAAACCTTCGCTTTCGTTGCTGCCGAAAGTATTGTTGTAGATATCGCCTTCAAGTGAGTCCACAGACACAGCCATCCCCACGGGATTGATGAGGGATGAGCCCCCCGTCTGGTTTCCAGAGCGTTCAGCAACGTTGTGATGAATGTCGCCCACGATGCGCCAGGCCGCGAGCAAGATGCCGTAACCTTCGTTGTCCTGAGTCGTATTGTAGGCCAGATCGCCGGTGAAGACACCTCCCCCCATGTCAATGGAGATGCTTCCGATGGAGGCTCCGCCTGCGGTGTTGTTATTCGCTGTGTTACCAATGATGTTCCCGTTGAAGTTACTGACGTTGTTGAGCGACGACGCATCGAAGTGGAGTCCGTAGCCGTTGTTGTCACTCAGCGTGTTGTAGGAAATACCACCGGTGAAGTCGGCATTGTTGATCAGTCTGATGTAGAGCCCCGCGCCCAGGCTCGTTTCACTCACGGAGTTCTCCCGGAGGTCCGCGGTGAGATCCTTGTTGTTGTCAATCTTGATGCCGTGACCGGGGGTTCCGATGATGTTGTTCCCCACGATGGCAAGTTGATCCACGTTGGTCAGCGCTATCCCGTTGCCCGTGGAGGTGTGCCCTCCCGAGATGTCATACCCGCTGATGCCCACAAAGGTAGGCGTGCTGGTGTTGGGCAGGAAGGTGCCTGCGTTGCCTTGGAAACCGCCCGTCAGTGCCGGACGTTGTCCTGTGCCGAAGGTCGCACCGGAATACGGGCTGACGATCAACCGTCCAGACGTCACAAGGTTCATCGAACCAAGGATGTCCACATTCTCTGCGTAAGCCGGGCCTCCCCCTTGGGTGTAGACCGTCCAGACCCGGCCCGTGGTGATATTCTGCTGCACGGCCAAGTTCGCTCCGGCCTGGAGAGTATCCACCGGTGACTCTGCGGTGCCTTCGCCTGAGGCACTGCCTTCCTGCACCCCTTGGCTCGTGGCGGAGCCGTTGTTCACGAACACGATGTCCTCGGCGATGTTGATGCGGTGGCTCTCCTGCTTCACCACGCGGCGTACCACGGCGGTATTCGTTTGGCGGCTCACCTGCTGGTCCACATCCACGCTCAACGCGGTTTTGATGGCGGCATTCTGACGCGCTACGGGCTCCGCCATGCGCTCGATCAAATGACGGCGGCGGGGCTTGAAGGCATCCTTCCAGTCCTTGCCCAGAGGGATTTGCAAACCTGCGCCTACCACCCAGTCACTGCCCGTCAGGCCTTCATCTTCGTACCAGGTGCCGGTGAGCACCACGGCTGGCACCGGACGCACTTCAATGCCGAACTTCCAGCCCTCCGTCTCACCACTGCCACCGCGTTGCGGGACGAAGGGTTGGTTGTCAAAGCTGTAGTACCCCGCGAGCAGGGTGACATCCAGGTACTTGTCCAGTCCTGGCACCAGCACTGCCGCTTCTACGTCCCAGCCCTCCATGCCCTCTTCATAAAGTGAGGTGATGGTACGGACAGTCGTGGTGGTGGTGCGCCGCGTTGTGACCAGAGAGGTGGTCAGAGTCACATCCTGTTCAATGGCATTCTCTGTGGCGCTGAGTGAACCGTACGCGGGTGAAGTCTGGAGGCGGGAACGGCTGCTGGTGTCGGTGAATCGCTGCGTGCGTTTGGTGCGCTCCGCAAGTTTACGGCTGCTGTCCAGAGGGATATAATAGTTCCCACGCAATTCCAGGTAGCGCGTGCCGAGCTCCGCGCCTACGCCGAGTTGCCAGAAGTCGTTGTCGAACTGGGTGCGAAGATTGTCCAGGAAGACATTGGCACCCACATAAAGGCCCTCTGTCAGAAATCCCGAGACACCCTCTGTGTGATTGAGCGCGCTGACGGACTGATCGCTGAACAGGTGTCGCCAACCCAGACCGAGCGAGTTTGCCAATTCTCCGCCTTCACCCAGGGAGGAGTACGGTGTGACGAAGATCTGGCTGCCTTCCAAAGTGCCATCACTACCAAAGGTGGACCACACTGGAAGTAGCAAGGAAATATTCCCCTCGGTGTACACGTCGCTGGTCTTCACCCCCACGTTGATGGATCCAAAGTCCATGGGG
>JBGGMQ010001055.1:0-2862 GCA_041287975.1 Verrucomicrobium sp.
CCGGTGCCTGCGGCGGTAGTGACCGGCATGTGGTATGTCATTCTCCAAAGCAACGTACCTGTGCCTCCTTGAAGACTGGCGTGCACACAGGCTGGCGGATGCGGTCCAGAGGGTGGGATCACCGCCTGCCTCACTCTGTTCTTGCCGGGTGGCCCAGCCTCGCCTAGGCTGGCCACCCTCACTTTTATGGCAGAACGGCGTATCCTCGTAACTGGCGGCGCGGGCTTCATCGGCTCGAACCTTGTGCATTACCTCCTCGGCAAGGCCGGAGAGGAACACGGCGTCACCATCTCCAAGGTGGTGAACCTGGATAAACTGACGTATGCGGGCAACCGCTCCAGTCTGGATGCGCTGGCGGATGATCCACGGCACGTCTTCGTCCAAGGGGACATTCAGAACAGTGAACTGGTGGCCTTCCTCCTGCGGAAGTATGAGATCAACGCCATCATGCACCTGGCAGCGGAGTCCCATGTGGACCGCTCCATTGACTCGCCGGAGCAGTTCATCATGACGAATTTCGTGGGCACCTTCAAGCTGCTGGATACAGCGCGGGTGCACCACAAGGAGATGCAGGAGACTGGGAAAAGTGATTTCCGCTTTCTACATGTGAGCACGGACGAAGTCTTCGGCTCGCTCTCACCCACGGATCCGGCTTTCTCTGAAACGACGCCGTACGCACCGAACAGCCCCTACTCGGCCAGCAAGGCGGGAAGTGACCACCTGGCACGGGCGTATGTCCACACGTTCCACCTGCCGGTGGTGACGACGAACTGCTCGAACAACTATGGTCCTTTCCAGTTCCCGGAAAAGCTGATGCCTCTGATGATCCAGAAGGTCATCCGTGGCGAGAAGCTCCCCGTGTATGGCGATGGCTCCAATGTGCGGGACTGGCTGTATGTGGAAGACCACTGCCGCGGCCTCACGCTGGCTCTGCTGAAGGGCGAAATCGGTGAGACCTACAACATCGGTGGCAAGTGCGAGATGAAGAACATCGAGGTGGTGCACGCTCTGATCGCGGCGGTGAATGCCGAGCGCCCGGATCTGAACCGTGACCCCGCCGAGCTGATCACTTTCGTCAAAGACCGCCCCGGTCATGACCGCCGGTACGCGATTGACTGCAGCAAAATCGGCCGTGAACTGGGCTGGCAGCCGCAGGAGACTTTTGACAGCGGCATGCGCAAAACGGTACGCTGGTACCTCGACAATCACGAGTGGATTGAGGAAATAGAGCGCAAGTACCAGCTGCAGCGTCTGGGCTCCGCCTAGGTCAGGCTGCATCCGACCTGACTTCCCCTGAGGCAACCGAACCGCGACTGCAACCGCTACCAGTTCATGAAACGACCCATACCTGGCGGCCTGCTGGTCGCCGTCGAAGGCATCGACGGTGCAGGCAAGACGACCGTGTCTGCCACGCTGGCGCAATGGTGTGGCGAGCGGGGCCTTTTGTGCGGGCTCTCCAAGGAGCCCACCAGTCTGGAGTGGGGGCAGAAGCTGCGTGAATCTGCCGCCACGGGACGCCTGACGCTGGCGCAGGAGCTGGACCTCTTTCACAAAGACCGGGAGCAGCACACGCAATGCTCGATCCAGCCGGCGCTGGACGAGGATGCGATCATGATCCTGGACCGCTACTACTGGAGCACGGCGGCGTACCAGGGGGCGAGGGGCGCGCATGTGGAGGACGTGCTCACGTTCAATGAAACAACCTATCCCATACCGGATCTGGTGCTGCTGCTGGATCTGCCGGTGGAACGGGGGCAGGAACGCATCCGTGTGCGGGGTGACCAGCCGAACTCCTTTGAGGATGTGGACGCCCTGACGAGATGCCGGGAAATCTTTTTGCAATTGCCGGGCAAGAGCCAGGCGCGATGCGCTGTGGTGGATGCCGCGCGGCCGTGGCGTGATGTGGCGAAGGAGTGTTTGAGCCTTTTCCGGCAGGCGGCGCAACAGAAGCTGTGGAAGACGGCGAGCCCGAGGATGATGACCACGGATTCTCTGGCGTTGTTTGCGGATTAGGAGAGCAGGGGTGGGAGAAGGACAAGGATAACCACAGAGGCACAGAGACTGAATTTTTGAGGGTTGCGTCGGGTGGTGAGAGGATGTTGTTTCCTTTGGATTGGATGATTGATGGCAAATGGTAGCAGAGTGGCTAGAGCTTGCCGGGGAACCTGGGGGACTGAAGGGGCAGACCGCAGCAACTCCTTCGGAGTAGAAGCGGAATTATGCGTACCCAAGGTAGACTCGCTGGAAGCTCGCCCAACCTTGGGCTTGTGGCAGGATCCCCTTCGGGGAAGGGCTTCGAATGAGGCGGTCCAGCTATTGGGGTGCTGGCGGCACCATCCAATGTGAGGTGGGAGATCAGGGACTACCACGTTAGGGGTGTGGCGACGCTGTAGAAGCTTGGCTAGAGCCTGCCAAGGAACCTTGAGTGTCGCAGGGGGAGACCGCAGCAACTCCTTCGGAGTAGAGCGCGTCTATTCATACCCAAGGTAGACTCGCTGGAAGCTCGTCCAACCTTGGGCTTGAAGCAGCATCCCCTTCGGGGAAGAGCTTCTGAGTGATGGAGAGTGGTTCCTTGGTTGCCACCACAATGGCGCGGCCGTTGGTTTGTTCTCCTCACGTCGGCTGCTACAATCGAAAGCGAAGGTGATGGGGCAGAGGGGTGAGGACAGACCCCTTGTTGGTGGAGACTACCTGCTTGCTGGCACGGGATGCCAGGCGACTCGGCTGAAGGAGCGAGTGGCGTTTTGTGAAACTCGTTGGTTCATGCAATAACATACGGGCTGCCGGGCGATCAATCGGAACTTGTCAGGGTGGGTAAAAGCTGGGATGCTTTGGGTTTCCTCAACCGCGTATGAAAGAAGT
>JBGGMQ010001056.1:0-4238 GCA_041287975.1 Verrucomicrobium sp.
AAGGGTGCCAATACCCTCTCTCTGCTAGCGGGACCTGGCTTACTCATCTTCCCGGGCGAGGGTGCCCTGCTCACTCAGGACCAAGCGAAAGCCAACCTCATCATTGCGAGTCGCCACGCTGATCGGTCGCCGGAACGAAGCCAGCAGCTCCTCACGTTCGCGAGTGCGCCAGCTGCCTCCACGGACCACTCCCAAATTGCGCTGTTTCGGATCTGAGCCGCCAAAGTCCTCCCCCACCCATTCCCAAACATTACCCGACAGATCTTTCAGGCCAGATCGGGCCTCAGGCGGGAAGGAGCCCACTGGGGCCAGCGCCGTGAATCCGTCATTCAATCCCGGAATCGCATTTTGCTGCTTGGCCTCATCTGCTGCCGACTGGTCCCAAAGATTCCCCGGCACCACGGGCGGCACCCAAATAAATCCCCACGGGTAAAATCCTTCAATGCGTCGGTTCCGGTCCGAAGGCGTATCCCCACGCTCCCGCGGCAACCCGGCCGCCATGCTCCACTCGTCATCCGTAGGGAGGCGGTAGCTCTGGTGATCCTCCAAAAGCCCCTTCGCCTGCTCGGCCTTGGTCAACCATTTTGCATAATGCACTGCATCTGAACGATTTACAAAAGTCATAGGCAAAGTCCCCTCTTCGACCAGATCCACTGGTGGTGGATTTGTGGTGGGAACTGAGCGCAAGTAGCTGGCGAAATCCGCCCGGCGAGTCTCTGTCGAGGACATCAGCACCACACCAAGAGGCACGAACTCCATACCCAGGGAGTTCTTCCACTTCCGCCCAAACGCCACGGCGTCGGTGGGCTTCATCTTGGCAGTGAGCGTCAACAGCTTGCCCTCCTCCACCTTGCCCTTCAGCATCTCCCGCTTGTAGCCAGGCAGGCTCACCGCGAACGATGCCTCCCCTACCCTCATGCGGGATAGTGAAAGCGGCGTGGTGCCCAGCACCTCGCCATTATTGATCACCTCAGCATGCGGCGGCTGGCTCTCAATCACCACCTGCCCGAAGGTCAGCTTCTCCAAAGTGAGACGAATCGCGAACCAGTTCTTCTGGGTACCCGCCCCCTTCTTCAAGCTGGTATCAGGGCGCCAGCCGTATTCCACGTCCGAGCCCAAGGCTCCGGCATTGCGATCCTGATCCGTCAGCCAACGACAGAAGTCCCCTGCGTCGGCCTTGGGCACGACGACGGCATACTCGGGCTTGCCGCCCTTTTGAAAGCTGGGCACCACTTCCCCCTCAAAGGACTGCATGGTGGATTCCAGGAACTGGTTGAAAAGCTCCAAAGTCACCGGTCGGTCCGCGACATGGCGGTCCTTCTGCCAAGTGAACTTCATGTCGAAGCTGTTCAGCCACATCCGCCCCGGAGACGGCAGCTTGGCCTCCGCCAGCTCCTCGATCGTCAGCTTGCGGGCTTCAGGAGCTTGCACCTGATAACTCCAGGCGGTTTCCCTCTGTACGACAGCGAGGAGAGCCCCACTGAGGACGGAACCGAGCGCCAGATGCCAGGTCGCGCTGAAGAGCCTTTTGGAAAGGGGCACCGGACGCGGCACCCCCACCATGCGCAGAGCCTCCGCAAAGTCTGCGGCACTGGCGTAGCGTTCTTTAAGGTTGGGCGCACAGGCCCGGCAGATGACAGTGTTCCACTCGCGCCAGAGCGTCCACTCTGCGGCATCGAGATCATCCGGCACTTCCGGGAACTCCATCCGGTCTTTGCCGGAGCTGATCTCGTAAAGCACCTTTCCCAGGCTGTAGATGTCTGAAGCAAAAGTCCCCGGCCCCTCTGGCGGGACAAATCCTTCAGTGCCTACATAAGAGCGCTCACCATGGGCTGCCACGAGGCCAATGTCAGCAAGCTTCCACACCCCTTTTACGAAAATGATGTTGGAGGGCTTGATGTCACGGTGGGTCAGCCCATAGCTATGCATGTAGCCCAGCGCATCCGCGAGGAAGATGCCGGTCTGCTTGCACTCAGGCAAGGTGATGCGCCCGCGGTTCTTGAAGTCCGTGGTCAGCGTGCGGGGCACGTAGGTGTTGATGTCGATCTCACGGGCGCTTTGCGCATCATCCGCGAGCTCCATCACATAGTAATAGAAGCCACGGCCTTCATTCCAGCCCACATGCAGGACGTTGACGAGGCCGGGATGGCCTCGAGAGATGGGCTCGAACTGTTGAATGCCTTCAAACTCCCGCCGGAAAGTCTTCTCGTACTCGAAATCCTCCCGCCAGACGATCTTCACGGCACGCATGGCACCAGTGATGGCGACGGCCAGCCAAACTTCGCCATAGGCTCCAGCACCGATACGGCGGATGAGTTTGAAATCCGGGATGGGGATGTCGTTGTCCCGCGAACTGACAGGCTCGTCTCCGCCGTTGCCGCTTTTGGGCTTCGGGATCGGCTTGGGCTCGATCTTCATGCCCGGCTTGATGTCCGAAGGCGGCGGCGGCAAGGCTGAAGCGCGACCTCCCTTTTCGGAAGACTTGGAGTCATCCGGCGTGGGAACTGGCTTGTCGGCGTTCGGCATTGCTGAGGCAAACTCTAGCAAGGATGGCGCAGAGCATCCAGTGAACGATGAAGAAAAAGCTCAGGTTTTGCGAGAATCGCCGACCTTAGAGCATCGTCGTCTCCAACGACTGTACTTCCTTCTTCACCAAGGCACCGACCCGGTGCTTGGCCAGATAGACTTGGGCGGCATTGATGCCCAAAACCTCAGAGGTCTTTTTCACGCCCCAGCCCTTGAGGACGTAGCAGTCAAAAATCTGGTACTGGCGGGGCGAGACGCGGGATTTCACACGCTCCAAGGCGGCGGAAGTGATGTTGTCACGCCACTCTTTATCCCAGACCTTTTCCAGGATGTTGTCCTTCTCGTGGCTCAGGCGCTCCATGGCGAGATCTGCGCTGTCGGAGCTCTCGTTGCCTTGATCGGCCAGGGATGGCTGGCGTTTGCGAGCACGGAACACATCCAATATGCGCCACCGGGTCATTTGGAGGAGCCAGGCCTTGAAAGATCCCGCACGAGGGTCGTACTGCCCCTTCTTCACCTGCCGGGCAATGGCGAGTGTGGTCTCCTGAACGACGTCAAAGGCTTCCTCACGGGTAAGGCCCGACTTGGTCGCCACGCTGAAAATCAAGCGCCAGTAGGTCTGGTAAAATTCGTCCCAGACCTTGTGATCCTCCCAATTGTCTAGCTTCTCGATGAGGCTCTTGCGCGTCTTCTCACAGAGGGTGCGTTGCTTCCTCTCTTCAGTGCTGGGTCTTGCGTTGCTCAAATCGAGGGTGCTGCGCGCCATAAAAGGCAGTTTCGAGAACGACTTCGGGGAACGCAAGAGGAAAATAGGCCCCCTCCGTCTTTCTATGGTACGAACCCGTCGGAGCGAGAGGCTGGGAAGATTCCAGATTTTTGAGTGGTTCCAGGCTGGATTTTCCTTCAGCCACCCCCCATGATGCGCCCCATGCCCGATCCCAGCGTACTCCGAGTGCTCGTAGCGGATGAGAGTCTTCCCAACCGCCGCCTCATCCGGGAACTGCTGACGGCTTTCTTTGCCTGCGAGGTGGACGATGCCGCCAGTGGCGAGCATGCGTTCGAGCGGATCACGCAAAAGACATATGGCCTTTTCGTCTTCGCGTTCACGCTCTCGGACATCCAGGGCCCGCTGCTGGACCGCATGATTGCCAAGGTGTACCCGCGGTGTCACCCGGATTTGCTCAGCGCTCCGCCAGTCATCTTCCTGATCCGTCCCGATCAAAGCGCTGACTACCACGCCGTGAAGCGGGACGCCCGGATTCGTGGGGCGGTTCCCCTCCCTCTGAGTCTGGATGCTCTGATGCAAGTGGCTGGTCCCATTCTACCGCCGAAAGCTCTGCCATTTTAGAACCTGTTTGGAGATTTGGGGATGTTCGGTGCCGTATTGTGATCTAGAAGGTGCGCTGTGTCTGACACATTGATCAAAATCTGCGGTGTGACCCGCGAAGACCAAGCCCAGGCCATTGCCGCCATGGGTGCCGATCTCATAGGTATCAATTTCTGGCCCCGGTCGAAGCGGTTCCTGCCGGTGGAAAACGCCGGTTGGTTGTCCAAAGTGCCGAGCAGCACGCGCCTCATCGGGGTCTTTGTGAATCCGGACCTTGAATACCTGAGCAAGATTACAGACCTCGGTGCCCTTCAGGGCATACAGTTGCATGGGGATGAAACACCGCAGTTTTGCGCTGAAGTGGAGGCAGCTTTCGGCATCCCTG
>JBGGMQ010001057.1:0-8670 GCA_041287975.1 Verrucomicrobium sp.
GCGCGCTCGCCGGCGAGGAGCCGTGGAGCTTCGACCAAATCGGATCTGCGGACGTGCCGGCGGTGCTGAGAGCCGCGGCGGAAACGGGCGTCGGCAGGGTCGTCATCGTCTCGTCGGGCAGCGTCTACCCGCTTGCCAAGGAGCGTGCGGGACGGTTCGAGGCCGATCGCGACCAAACTGCCCCGGCATCGCTCTATGGCCTCACCAAGATGATGGCCGAGCAGGCGGCGATCCGCCTCGGCCAAGTCTACGGCCTGTCGACACCCATCCTCCGGCTTGCCGGTGTCTACGGTCCCTATGAGCGTAATACGGGCGTACGCGAAATCCTCTCGGCGCAGGCCCAGGTGGTCGCTGCCGCGGCGAAGGGCCAGGAAGCGCGCCTCGCCCGCGCCTGCCATGGCGGCTGGCTGCATTCACGTGACGCCGCGGACGGCCTGATTGCCCTGCTGGACGCTCCGCTCTCCGAGCCCGCACCGGTCTTCGATCTCGGCGGTCCCGAGGTGTTCTCCGTTCTGTCGTTCTGCGAGGCCATCGCGCCGGCCTTTCCAGGCTGGGCTTATCGCCTCGACGCCAGCGATCCGACCATTCGCTTCCAGCTTCCCGCCGACCGGCCGGCCAGCGACTTCGAGCGGCTGGCTGCGGCGACGGGATTCCGGCCTCGCTTCGGCCTGCGCAACGGCACGGCCGACTATCTCGCTTGGCTCGACCGGAACCGCTGAGGGCTTCCGCAGCCTGCAAAGCCATCGGTCAAAGATGCATGGCAGCAAGCCGGCCGGACATTTGACCTGCTCTCACGCGGCAACCTAGCGTCGCACGACGTGGAGGGCGCCATGAACGACATCGGACACCGCTGGCTGAACCGGCATGCTGCGGGCGAGAGGCTTCCGAGGGCCGTCGGGGGCGAGGGCATCTACGTTGTCGACGAGCAGGGCCGTCGCTATCTCGACGGCTCCTCCGGCCCCGCTCTGTTCTGCCTTGGCCACGGCCATCGCGAGGTCATCGAGGCGATCAAGGCGCAGTACGACCGGCTCGCCTTCGGCTATTCGGCGAATTTCACCTCCGACCCGATCGACGCGCTCGCCGAGACCATCATCGACCAGGCGGGCGGCGGCATGAGCCGCCTCTGCTTCGTGTCCGGGGGTTCGGAGGCCACCGAAGCGGCGATCAAGATCGCCCTCCAGTATCATGTCGCGCGCGGCCGTTCCGGCAGGACCCATTTCTTTGCCCGCCGGCAGTCGTGGCACGGCTACACATTCGGGGCGCTGTCGCTGTCCGGCCATCCGGCGCGGCGGCGGCCCTATGAGGCGGCGCTCATGCCGGTGACCCATCTGTCGCCGGCCAATGCCTATCGTCCGCCGGCTGGTGTCGCACCCGACAAGCTCGCCGACCATCTCGCCGCCGAATTCGAGCGCGAGATCCACCGTGTCGGTGCCGACCGCATCGCCGCCTTCTTCTTCGAGCCCGTGGTCGGCGCGGCGGGTGGCGCCGTGCCGGCTCCCGAGGGCTATGCGCGGCGCATGCGCGAGATTTGCACGCGCTACGGCATCCTCATGGTCGCCGACGAGGTGATGTGCGGGGTGGGGCGCTGCGGCACCTGGCGGACGCTGGCCCATGACGGCGTCGAGGCCGACATCATGTACACGGCCAAGGGCCTGGCAGGCGGCTATGCGCCGCTCGGCGCGGCGCTGATGACGGAGGAGATCTACCGCACCATCGCCGATGCCTTTGGCACGGGGGGATTGAGGCTAGCGTGCGGCCACTTTCGGCCCGGTGTAGGGCACGTAGTGCTCCACGTAGCCGATCATCATCTCATCAAAAGTTTGCTGGCCCCAGCGGACTGTCTTGGAGGGGTCTGGGTTGGCGGGGTTGCCGGAACTGTTGTCGAAGACGGCGGACACTTTGATCGTACTGCCCCGGGGGATGAGCTTCGGCTGGGCCAGATTGTACGCGAGCTGCCAGTTGAAGTCGTAGCGGGGGATGTCCAGAATGACCTCCTGCTTGCCGTCGGGGTAGGTGACCTCGTACTTGAAGGCCTTTCCGCGGACGTGCATGTGCGCCATGAAGGCGGTGGCCATCAGGTCCCAGGGGAGCTTTTGCTGGGCCGTTTCCAGGTGGTTCGCCTCATTGGGCGGGATGTTCAGCCGGGGCTGGGCCACGGCGCTGACCTTCACCTCGTACTGTGGGGGATTCTTGGCGAACTTGAAGCCAATCTTGAGCTGATCCTCCGTGGCCTTGCCATTGGGGGTGTAGTGAATCTGGAAATGCAGCGTGGCCCCGGCGGGGAGTTTTTTCGCGAAACCCTCTGGCAGCATGCGGTAGCTGTTGCCCGGCACGTAGGCGGCATAGTATCCCTCACGCTCTGCGCGGTCCTCGTTCTTTTCGCCGGTCTTGCCCTTCTCCACGACCTTCACAATGACGTGGTGCACGACCGCGCGGTCCGTGGGGATAATTTCATAGGACTGCACCCAGCGATCCTCCGCGAAGTCCGTGGGCACAGTCACATTCTGGTAGGGCATGGTGCCTTCCGCCTTGATGGTGATGGGCTTGCCAAGCTGGAAGACGGCGTCGGGCTCACCGATGACCCAGCCTTTGGCAAACTTGCGCGGCAGGGGAGCATCGGCCACATCCCCCAGCGGACGGTTGGAGTTCAGCCAAGCCAGCAGATCCGCCTTGTCCTGGGGTGCGAGTGAGCGGTCATTGGACCAAAGGGATCCCTGACCATGGGAAGGTGCGGCAAACCAAGGCGGCATGGCCCCGCGGCCCACCTGCTTCTTCATCATGCCAGCGTTCTTGATGACATCGGCATGTGTCTCCAGGCTGAAGGGGGCCAAACCGTCTGCACGATGGCACTCCACGCAGTTGGCTTGAAGGATGCGGGAAATATCGCGGTGATACGTGAGGGCTACCGGGGTCGCTGGCGACTGCGGCTTGCCAAGATCCAAAGCGCAGCCAGGAGCGCTGGTGGCGGCTACGGGCGGGGCCTCGCCCAACTGCAGGGCCGCCAGGGCATCGCGGAGGAAGTTGCGGCGCGGGGCGTCGAGCTGGTATCCGAGCCCATACTGGTCACTTATCGCTCCCCGGTAAGTCAGAGTGCGGGCGGCATCCAGCAGGAAGACCTCCGTGGTCACAGTCGCGTGCAGAGCCTGGGAAAGGGCGAGGGACTGGTCATGCACCACCGGGGCGGTGATCTGGTATTTGGCGGTGAAGGCCTTGATGTCCTCAGACGACTCCGTGGGGATGGGGTTCACCAGGAGGAAGGTGACATTGGCCGCGGCACATTCCTTTTCAATCCTTGCCAGCTCCAGGCCCATCTTCCCGCTGATGGGGCAGGTGGCGCTGAAATAGGCCAGCACGATCCCTTTGGACTTTTTGTGGTCGCTCAGTTTGAGGTCCTTCTTGTCCACAGTGGTGAGTTTGAAGTCCGGCACCTGATGGCCTACGCCCAAATCTGTGGCTTTCAGGAGTTGAGGCCCCTCGCTGAGATTCTTGTCCAGTGCCGCAGGCGGCGGTGGGGGAGTCTCGCCCGGGTCTTGTCCACCGCGAAAGATGAGCTCCACCTTCTGCTGCGCCTCCGCGAGAGTGACATTGCCATCGCTGTCGGCATCCAGCTTCTCCCGCCAGGCGGATTGCGGCAGCTCACTGGCGTCCAGTTT
Source organism: Verrucomicrobium sp. (assembly GCA_041287975.1). GTDB lineage: Bacteria > Verrucomicrobiota > Verrucomicrobiia > Verrucomicrobiales > Verrucomicrobiaceae > Verrucomicrobium. The sequence continues at coordinate 3,654 of JBGGMQ010001057.1, forward strand.
GCCGTCAGCGTTCTTGTCCAGTCTTTTGAAGAGGCGGGCCAGCCGGGCTCCCGGCTCGCCAGACTCCTCTCCAGCAGTCGCGGCAGGCTGGTTCTTGCGCTGACCCTGCATCTTCTGCCACAGGGCGAGGGCATTGCGGGATTCCTCCAGCGTCAGGATGCCGTCGTGGTTGAGGTCCAGCTTCGGCAGGTAGGCCTCGCCGTTGAACTCATCGCCACTGATCTGCCCGTCCCCATTGCGATCAAACTGACGGAATTTGTCCTCGATCTCGTCGGAGAGGGCGAGCTTTGCCGTGAGGGCGACACCGCCGACAAGGCAGCAGATCAGGGCAGGAGAAGGGCGCTTCATCAAAAGGCAGGGTAAGGGACAGGCGGAGGAAGTAAAAGGAAGGAGGCAGACCCAGGCAATGAAATGCAAAGGGGCTGCGATTCCGTCAGACGTCCCACCGCCAGGACTGGTTACACCGCCTGAGAAATTACCACGAGCCGCGAGAAGGAGCCAGAGGGCAATGCGCTTGTGCTCCGGGCTCTTTACTTCAGCAGACCCAGCGACTTCAAGAAAGCCTCGGTACGCGTCTGTGTGTCGTCATAAAGAGCCTGGGTACGCATGAGATAGCCGTGACCGCCGCCTTCGTTCACTACCAGCTCGCAGCGGTTTCCCGCCTTGATCATCGCGTCGTGGAATGCCTGGGTACCTTTGAAGGGGGTGACAGTGTCTCCCGTGCCGTGGAAGATTAGGGTGGGGGGCACTCCGGCTTTCACTTGATGAGCGGGGGAGATTTCCTGCCATTTCTCGCCTGCCTTGGCATTGCCGTAGCCTTCCTTCGAGGTGTCGATCACGGGGAAGAGCAGCACGAGGGCGTTCGGCTTGCAGGAGACGCTCGCGTCCTCGCCCTCTTCATTCACGTTGTCGAAAAGGGCCGTCGCTGCCGCGAGGTGACCACCAGCAGAGCCACCGCTCACGATGATCTTGTCTGGATCGATGCCAAACTCTGCGGCGTGAGCCCGCACATACCGCACTGCCGAGCGGGCATCCTTCACGCAGTCGAAGACCGTCGTGCTCGTCTTGGCATTAAAGAGGCGGTATTGCACGCTGATGCCCACCATGTCCTTTTTCGCAAAATGGTCCGCAAACGGGAACATGCGATCCGGGGTCATCCCCGTCCATCCGCCGCCGTGGATGGTGATGTAGCAGGTGCGTTTGTCCGTGGGCTTGAACCCATCGGGCTCGAAGACGTAGAGGTTCAGCTCACGACCGGCCACCTTTTTGTAAATGAGGCTGCGACTGGGTTTCAGGTTGACGCCAAGGGTGTCAACATGGTCCGGCTTGCGCGGGGCGCTCGCGGCGGGTTTGGGCGTGGTGGGGGCAGCGGGGACGACCGGGGCGTCAGCCGCGCTGACGGCCAGAGCAAGGGTTAGCGAGAGGGAGGCGATCACTGTAGCCGCACGGGCGGCAGGGGCGAATGTGTGGGAGCGAAGCGGTGAGGGGACGATGTGCATGTCTCCACGCAAACGGCGTTGGGAGGCAAGGCCTTGCAGAAGGTTGGCAGGTGGCGAGGCACCGGAGCAGCGCTCAATTCGACCGCGCCGGGTGGTGAAGATGGTGAAGTGGTGAAATTCTAACAAACTTTTTCTGTAGCATCACTTTTTTGGGGAGCTACCCGCGGAGTGACAGCTGCGGCACTTGCACTGCCTGCCAGCTTGCTTTCCCTCTCTCTTTTTTTTCGATTTCCAGGAGTTTATATAAAATCTCACCACTTCACCATCTTCACCACCTTTTAAGGGAAGAGAGAGAATGAGAGAATAGGAGGTGACAGGGGTGGGTGTTGTCACAGGCGGGTGAGGGGCAGGTATGTGGGAGATTTGGATCTTGTGTCGGCATAGGGAGCGCTCTGTTCCACCGTCCCTCCGGGACGCAAGCGCTTGATTCAGGTGGATGTCTCCACCGGCTAATTTCCATGGTCCCTCCGGAACGGGAATCGTCGGTGGACGCTTGGTTCCGGTGGTTATCACCACCGGCTACCATACTGCGTCCCTCCGGGACGGAATGCGGGATCGCGGCAGGTCGTGCGAATAGGGCTGGACAGTAGCCTCAATTTTCATCGGGAGGATCAAAGGATCCTCCGACAGCTTCTTCGCCATTCGTCACGGACATCGCTTGAGGATCGGGGCACGAAGGCCACAGAATCGACTGGCCACGCCGAAGATCACCCAGCAACGTTTGTCGTTTCCCTTGCCATTCGGGGTTGTTAGTGGCTCCCCACCATGCCACCCGATCCCCGTCCCGGAGGGACGGTAGAACCGCGTGTTGCCAATGCGATGCCAACCACTCCCGCCTCATTCACCAAATCTCACGGCAGTATTCCTTCACTTGAAATGCACCATCCTCATACTGGAACTGGACGACGCTGAGTTGATCATATCCTTCTTCAAACACGGGCGGCTCCAGTTGTTTTGCGGCGCTGAGGATGGCCACGTCAGGCACGCGCATGGGTTCTTGTCTTGCGGCATTGATGCGCAGAGCCGTCCCTACGTCGGCTTCAAAGTAGAACCCATGCACCGTGAAGTGGTTCATCCTGGCCTTGCGGATGTAGTCGGCCCGCATGGCTCGCGTGAGATTGGTGTTGTCCACCACGACCTGCGCCTTGCCCTCCAGACAGGCTCGGAAGAGAATGGATTCGCGATTCCGCGTCCGCAGCATGTCGAGATTGATGCGGACATGGGTGTCGGCATAGCGCTGCTTGTAAAAGAGCGATTTTCCGGAGGCGGGGATGCCAGTGAAGAGGATGAGTTGCATGGGAGTGCTTCATCACTCTGGAGCCAGAGTGGATGTCGAGAAAATGGCGACTGCGCAGGAACCATGACTGTAGAGTCAGGGATCATTTGAGCCGCGCACGACTCAATAGGGGGGCAGCAGACGGCGGAATCCGTGGAAAAGCACCACGGCAAGGAAGAGCAGGTTTCGAGGCAACACACCCCATACCGGGTAGGATACAGGTGAGCACTTCAAAGGGGTGCTCAAGCCGAGTCCGAGGGCCATCATTGCTCCTTTGGTTCGAGGCCACTCCGTGAGCCCCGCCATCCAGTCTTGGGGCAGGCCGTCGATACCGGCCTCCATTCCCGCCAGGGCACCGGCCATGGAGGCCACGGTGTCGGTATCCCCTCCACATCGCACAATCTGGGTGACGGTTTCCCGGAAGTCCCCGCGATGGGTCAGCCAGGAATACAGGGCTACGGGGACGGAATGGTACATGTAGCCGCTCACTCGCGCGGGGCAGCCCAAACGGGTGACGAATGCTTCCACTGTGTCTTGAGACGTCAAGCAGCCCTCCATCAGGATCAGCCTTGATTGCCACTCCTTGTCGTCGGGCGCAATGTGTCGCCAGACTTCAAAAAGATCCGCTGGACTGGCGTTGCCCTGGTGGATCGCGGCAGCCGCATGGGCAAGGGCGAGCGCTCCGGTGAGAGCCTTCGGGTCCGTGTGGGTGAGCGTTGTTGAAGCCTCCACGAGCCCGCGCAGTCGGCTCAAGTCCTGGGAACACACGGCTCCAATGACGGCACTGCGCATCGCAGGCCCGTTGCCGGCAGAGTAGACTCCGTTGTTTCCTGGTTTCCAGCCGAGCCAGAGCTTGAGCAATGCCCTTGCAGTCGCGAGGCCCACTCCCGCAGGAAAAGCGAGCATCCACCAGCGCAGCTTCCACCCCAGCGACTTCCGAAACGCCTCCACGTCGAGCCGTGACTGCAGCAGAGCCTGACCTGTGAGAAACAGATGCTCCGTGTCATCACTGCCCATGCCCCGGCCTGCCAGAAAGCGATGCCTGAGCGCTCCGGACCACAGCCGGGCAATTCTCCCGCGACTCAAGCCCTCGGCAGGCAGGCCCAACGCATCCCCCAGAGCGGCCCCAAGGATCAGTCCTTGAAGCCGTTCTGTGCTGGATGGCTCATGATTCACGGTCATAGGAGGCAACTTTCACAATAGTACCCGCGATGTGCTGGTTGAATTCCTCCAGTTCTTCCGCAGGCACCCACAGCTCTTCATGCACGGCTCCGCCTACCAACTGGCGTTCATACCGGGCCGCAAATTCTGCTTCCACCTCAAATCTCAAGACGTGACCCGCGCCGGAGGCCGGGACGTTCCATTCGCGGGCAATCTGCGTGGCATAGGCCTCATTGAGGACTGTGTAGAAGATTGGTTGATCGGGCAACCGTGGTGGGAAGACCCGCCATCCGGTCGCTTCGATCAAGGCAAGTTCCTCGGGTCCGACAGGTCGGTACAAGGTGAGAGTGCCTGGATTGTGATTCATGGATTCGGAGACAGTGTATTTTTGAATGCTTGGTAGACGGGCGTGCCATCGAGGGGATCGTGAATGGCGAAGACTACTCGTTCGAAGACACCCTCATACTCGCCTCCCGTTTGCAGCAGTTCCGTGAACACCCTTGCGACTTGGGCTGGGTCGTTGCGAAACACACCACAACCCCAGGCTCCCAGTACAAACGTTTGCACTCCTTGCTGAGCGGCAAGCTGACATACGCGGGCGGCTCTTCGTTTCAGAGTCGTTAGCACTCGCTCAGGGGCATCCGGAATTCTCCCAGCCACCGCTCCCGCATTGGGCGCAGGGGCGGTGATGACATGGGCAAGATACGGCTGTTCTGAATGGGTGCCATCATCAAGTCGGATGAAGGGCACCATCGGAGACCAGATCATCCAGTCGGTGTACAGGGCATTCTCGGATGCACGGTTGGCGTCGTAGTATTCCCGGCAGGCCAGTTGACAGGGATAGAGCGCAGAATTGCAGGCCAGTGACTCCTCTTGAGCAAGGGAGCCATTCAGGAAGCCTCCTCCAGCATTTTTGGCGCTGGCGAAATTGAGACATCCCAATCCGGGTACACCTGAATGATAAAGCTCACGCAATGCCTCGAGAGTGGTGGCCTGCTGGACTTCGATGCTCGTGGAGTGGCGTTTACGATTGGCAATGGCAAGCACCTCATCAGGCGGCACGGCTCTACTGCCACGGACC
>JBGGMQ010001058.1:0-3199 GCA_041287975.1 Verrucomicrobium sp.
TCTGCAGATGCCGGGCATCAAGGTGATGCGGTTGCGGATCAACCGACACCTGCCTGAGGCACGCTGGAGCGAGCACTCCCACGATCACGACCAGATTCTGGTCTACCTCATGGGCCGGGGACAGCAGAAGATCGAGGGAGCCCTGTATCCCGCCCGACCCGGCACCGTCATCCATGTGCCACCGGGGCAGTCGCATGCCTTTGACCAGCAGGCAAGCCGACCGCCCCTCTGCCTGGTGCTGGATGTGGAACTAGGCACTGGACGGGGCACCGCCCACATCTGCGATCACCTCACGGCGGATCAACTGGCAGAAACCAAGTCGCGTCTGAGCACGCTCTTCCGGCATCCCCAAATCGAGAAGCGGGAAATGAGCTTTCGCGTCGCGGCGGTGGTGCTGGACATCCTCGACATGGCGCTGAAGTCCATTGGCTGGCTTGTGCCTGTGAACCGCTTCAGTGCCGCCCGTCACTACTCCCTGGCCAAACGCGTCGAACGACTGCTGGAGACCAGCGATGGCGCTGACGTGTCACTGGAAGACATCGCCCGGCAGAGCGGGTATCAGCAAGACCACCTGAACCGGCTCCTGCGCACCGAGTGCGGCCTCACCCTCGGCCAGTTGCGCTCCCGGATTCGCCTGAAGAAAGCCGTGGCCCTCATCGAGGCCAACCGCCCCATCCAGGAAGTCGGCGAAAAGGTCGGCATCCTCGACCCAAACTATTTTGCCCGCTGGTTTCGTCAGCAGACAGGCGTCACCCCCTCCGCCTGGCGTCGAAAGCCGGGCGAGCTGAGGTTTTAGACAGGGGTGGGGCGGGCGGTTCTTTGACAGGATTTACAAGATTTTGATGGATTAACAGGATGGGGGAAGAGCACGCCTTCCGGAGCTTCCCTAAGCCTTCCTGAATTCCTCTGTGCCTCTGTGGTCAATTTCTTACCTTCCAACCACCCCCGACCTACACTTCATCAAACCACCGTGTGGGTCCAAAAGACCACTGAATCGTCCACATTCGCGATCATCCGCACCTGGCTGTCCTGTGAAATAACAAAGCCGATCACCTGCGGCTCCACGGAACACAGGCGGTACACGCTGCGGTGGCGGGTGCCGTCGGATTGCACGTTCCAGGGGTTGGTCACGGTACCGTGCAGATCCTGGGCATGTTTCACTTGGAGCACGGTGCGGTCCACGCGGATCTCGCCACCGAAGCCTAGGACGCAGAGCCGCTGGTCCACGACCAGGGTGCCATCCACCTGCATGAGATCGGAGAAGAAGCGAGCGAGCTCAAAGAGGGCCTCTTCCAGTTCATCAAGTTCGGGATCCTGACTGGTCCGGAAGACCTGCCAGGCGTCATCGAGGGTGCAGCCTTGATCGCAGAGTTCTCCCAGACGACGAATGAGAGATTGCAAGATATGACGGAAGCGCAGGCCGGCGTCGTCGGGCACGGCGGAGTACTTGCAGTCGATCCAACGGGCGGCCGCGTCCTCGCCTTCCTCACCCTCAGGCAGACAGACCATGCTGCCGCCGTGGCCGCTGGTGCGGACCAGATTGATGACGCGCTTCACAAACTGGAGCGAGATCAGGTGGCTCAGCTTCGCGTAGGTCTCCAGGTTCAGGCTGCAGGGCAGGCAGTCATCAGACAGTTCCTCCACCATCTTCCGCCGCAGATCGGCAAATCGCTCGTTCAACAGGCTGGACTGGAACACATCCATGCGTGGGCCGTGGAAATCGGTGCCGCGCCACTCGGCCAGCAACTGGTACCCGTGATAGAAAAGCAACCAGCCCGGATCCCGCACATGGATGATGGGGTGGGGGAGGTCATCGCCCGCAGGCTTGCGCCCGCCCGCCACGAGATTCATCCAGCGGGGGCCGGTGTTGACCACACCCCAGATTCGGAATCCCTTGTCGCGAGCTCCATCCGGCCAGATCGCCACTACGGAATGGAAGAAGCTGGCGGCGGGACTCAGGCGTTTGATCTCATTGGGCGTGAGCTTGTGCGAGGTGGAAAAGCGAATGGCGTGGCTGCCATCTGGAGGCCCTTGGGTGGGATTGAAGGCGGTCGGAGGTGCGATCACCACGCGAGCCCTCACAGCCCTGCCTTCCTCCTTCAAAAGACTGGCGGCGTAGAGAATGTGGCTGGCTCGTTCTATTTCCTCGAATTCCGGGCAGCCTTCATGCGCGGAGATACGCTCGTGAATTTCCCGGAGAGTTCCGTCAAAGGTGATTTCTGGATCGCGGCTGGAAGGAGGGGTCATACTTCGCAAAAAAACCGGAGGGATGATGCAACAGGCGAGGGGATCTGGGCGAGGCTAAAGCGCACGAGGAACAAATAATTCTATCTCACACGCCGACTCATGGCCAACAGGGACAGGGAGACCTCCCGGAAGACTCCACTCAAAGATCGGCGAATTTCGACTCAGAGTCGCCGCATGATGTGATAGGTGTGAACCCAGAGCTTGAGCTGCCCGCCAAATGCGGTCCGGTTGCATTCATACCCATCAGGGATCTCCTCGCAGTGCCCTGCGTAGGTGACGACGCGGGTGCCGAGGGGCAACTCTGCGAGCTGGCCCGCGACGTATCTGGTGTAGATCCCGTAGAGCTGGGTCTTGAGTTCCACATCAGCATCGATCTGGAAGGCCTGCCGGATGTTCTCCTCAAAGGGGTTGAAGATGTAGAAAGCCTCGTACTCGCGGAAGTCGATGGCGGTGATGTTCGCGTGCAGGATCCTGGCCCGCTCAATGCCGGAGCGCTCGATTAGATTGCGCCCCACCTCCACCAGCGACTCGCGCTGCTCCACCCCTGTGAAGATCCCATCGGTCGTGGCGGCCCCGATCGCGCAAAACTTGCCCGGGCCGCAGCCCACGTCCAGCACGCGGGTGCCGGGCTTCGTCACCAGCATGCTCGCGGCCTTGCGCGCCACATCCACCGGGGTCCAGTGCCAGGTGGAGATCTCCTGCACAGGCTTGGGGAAGACGCTGTCAAAAGAGTCGTCTTCAATAAGATGGAGGAAGTCCGCGTCCCATTTTTGAGGGGCGGATTCGGAGGGGCAGTCGAGCAAATGAAAGGGCATACAGGCGTCACCAAGGAGACCGGAGCGCGGTCATGATGGTGTCACATTAACCTTGGAAATGACCGCTTCCAACTCTTGAATACGCACGGGTTTGGTCAAATGGGCCAAAAATCCTGCGGACACACTGCGGGCAATGT
>JBGGMQ010001059.1:0-3181 GCA_041287975.1 Verrucomicrobium sp.
AGGAATGTCCACGAGTGCCAGCCCCTGAGGGCCAGTGGGGTCTACAATCTGCCAGACTTTCATGAGTAGAAGAGTGAAAAGTGGTAAGTAAAAAGTTAAAAGTGAGCCCCTGCAAACAAGGATCGTCCGACAGGAGACATAGGGGTTAGACCTAGTTTATAGAAGGGAGATGACTGAATGCGTGAATCTTTTGGAAATGAAGCGAGGAAAAGTTGAGCATTGCAGGTAGCCCGCTAAGGTGACTCCCCTTTTCTCTCTCAGTCATGTCTATGGATCAGCCTGTCTCCGGTCAACGTTGGGTAAGTGATACTGAACCTGAACTCGGACTTGGCATTATATTAAAGGCTGGGTTCGGCCGCCTGGAAGTGTTGTTTCCCGCAGCGGCGGAGACGCGGCAGTATGCGCTGAAGTCATCCCCCTTGCGCCGGGTGCGCTTTAAAGAAGGGGATGTGGTGCAATCTCATGCTGGGGATGAACTCACCGTGCAGAGCGTGGAAGAAGTGAACGGGCTGCTGGTGTACAAGACGGACAAGCGGGATCTGCCTGAGGCGGAGCTGTCGGACTCGATCAGCTTCAGCAAGCCGGAAGACCGGCTGCTGGCAGGCCAGGTGGATGAGCTGGCGAGCTATGACTTGCGAGTGAAGGCGCTGCAGCACCGGAGTCGCATGCGGCAGAGCCCGGTGCGTGGCTATGCGGGTGGACGGGTGGACCTGATCCCGCACCAGATGTTCATCGCGGGAGAGGTGGGCTCACGGCTGGTGCCGCGGGTGCTGCTGGCGGATGAGGTGGGCCTGGGCAAGACGATCGAGGCGCTGCTGATCCTGCACCGGCTGCACCTGACGGGGCGCGCAAGCCGCATCCTGATCCTGGTGCCTGAGGCACTAGTGCACCAGTGGTTCGTGGAATTGCTGCGACGCTTTCACATTCTGTTTCACATCTTCGACGAGGAACGCTGTGAAGCCATCGAGTCGCATGATGAGTCCGCGAACCCTTTCCTGGAAAGCCAGCTGGTGATCTGCAGCCTGGCGTTCCTGGCGGGCGATGAAAAACGCACGCAACAGGTGGAAGCCGCAGGCTGGGACCTGGTGGTGGTGGATGAGGCGCATCACCTGGAGTGGACGCCGGAAGTGGCCAGCCCGCAGTACCTGCTGGTGGAGGCGCTGGCAAAGACATGCCCCGGGCTGCTGCTGCTAACAGCAACTCCCCAGCAACTGGGCCCGGAGGGGCACTTTGCCCGCCTGCGCCTGCTGGATCCGAATCGCTACCAGTCGCTGGAGAAGTTCCTCAAAGAGGCGGAGCACTACGAAGAAGTGGCCAAAGCCGTGGAGCGCCTGCAAAATGGGCAGCCCCTGAGCAAGGCAGATGTGAAACTCTTTGGCGGGCAGTCGGCACGCGTGAAGAAGCATTGCGACGAGGTGGCTGCCGGGGATGAAGAGGCACGCCCGCTGCTGATCAATGAACTGCTGGATGAATTTGGCACAGGACGTGTGATGTTCCGCAACACGCGGGCAGCGCTGAAGGGTTTCCCGGAACGTGAAGCGAAGTTGCACAAGTTGACTCTCAAACCCAGTGCGGCCAATGCGGCCGAGGGTGGGGATGTTGACGCCGACGAAGATGATGATGATGATCAAGATGCTGTAGAGGCGGCAGCGCAGGAGACGGATCCCGCGCTGGAGATTCGAGTGAAGTGGCTGGCGAAGCTGCTGAAGGAGCTGGATCCCGCCAAGGTGCTGCTGATCTGCAAAACGAAGCAACTGGTGGAGGAGATCCACAGTCTGCTGCTGCATGAGCTGAATGTGAATGTGGCGCTCTTCCACGAGGGGCTCTCGATGCTACAGCGCGACAGGAATGCAGCGTACTTCGCGGAGGAAGAGGGTGCGAGAGTGCTCATCTGCTCGGAGATCGGCAGTGAGGGACGCAACTTCCAGTTCGCCCACCACTTGGTGCTCTTTGACCTGCCGGACAATCCGGAACTGCTGGAGCAACGCATTGGCCGCCTGGACCGCATCGGGCAGACGGAGACGATTCACATCCATGTGCCCTACATCGCGGGCACGACGGCGGAGGTGCTGGCAAGGTGGTATCACGAGGGATTGGACGCCTTCCAGACCATCCTGCATGGAGCGAACGAAGTGCGGACGGCGCTGGAGGATGATCTGGCTCCCCTGCTGGAGTCTTTCAATGCGAAGAAGCTGACATCGCTGATCACGAAGTCCAAGAAGCAGCGCACGCTGATCACCAAGAAGCTGGAGAAGGGCCAGGACCGGCTGCTGGAGCTGAGCTCGTGCCGCATCGAACAGGCGACGGCGACGATCGAGCAGATCCAGGAGCTGGACACGGATCGCGAGTTCGAGGAGTTTTTCATCCGCATGCTGGACCAGTTCGGCCTGCAGGTGGAGGAGCTGAATCACCGCACGTACCTGGTGACGCCGAGTCAGATGATGGATGTGGCCTTGCCAGGGCTGCCTGAGGAAGGCCTCTCGATTACTTTCGACCGGGCGCGGGCGTTGACGCATGAGAACATCGCCTTCATGAGCCAGGACCATCCGCTGGTGCGGGGCTCACTGGATGAGCTGCTGGGCAAGGAGACGGGGAACTCGGCCTTCGGCATGTGGAAGGGTTCAGGAAACGAGGGCTTGCTGCTGGAAACTTGTTACATTCTTGAGTGTGCAGCTCCGGCGGCACTGCATGTGGATCGATTCCTGCCGGCCACGCCGGTACTGATCACGGTGGACCACGCGCAAGCGGATCGCACCGGGGACCACGGCATCCGTCCAGGACGACTGGACCGGGGTGAAATCGGCAAGCTGCTGGATCGAGGGGTGGTGAAGAAGAAGGTGGTGCCAAGCATGCTCTCGCAATCCAAGAAGCTGGCGGCGGCGCAGATGGAGACGTTGGTGGCAACGGCCCAGGAGACCATGACGACGCAGCTCCAAAGTGAGCTGGATCGGCTGGAGGATCTTCAGAAGATCAATGACCATGTGCGGCCGGAGGAAGTGGAGGCGCTGCGCAAGGAGATGGAAGAGCTGGGCAAGGCTCTGGCGGCAGCGACGCTGCGACTGGATGGACTGCGACTGGTGTGGAAGATGGGGTAGGCGCGAAGCGCAGACAGAAGACTGGAAGACGAAAGACAGAAGACCTGAGGTCAGGGGTGGCCCCAGGCACCAAGAGCGACATCATC
>JBGGMQ010001060.1:0-2523 GCA_041287975.1 Verrucomicrobium sp.
CACGATAGAGGTTTGGCTCCCCCACTCGCACCACCCAAAGGCGACCAGGAACTACAACTACACCATTGCCACAGAGATCCACGCCACTCACGCCTTCTTTTTCCAACTCCAGAATGCGTTCAGGCGCAAGGTACGGTACCAGGATCATAGGCCACTCCCCTTGCTCGCTCGCCGCCGACCTTGCTTGCGCTACCGCAAGTTGAATTGCCTGGGGTGTCGCCCTTGTTTTCGCTTCCACCACAAATTGAAATACTTCCTGCCCGTCCGGCATTGCCAACCCCACTCGTGCGTCCGCTTTTTCTCCTGATCCGGTGAGGATCAGGGCAGTTCTCACTACCAATGGCGCTAGAAAGACCTCTCCCACTTTGAAGTAGGAGAGCATCGTGCTTTCAGTCAATTTCGTAATTTTCAGCATTTTCCTGTGAGGGAAAATGCATCAAAACAAGAAATTTACAACTCATTTTCTCAAAAAGCGTGGTTTAACGTTCACAGAAAACAGTCATTTTTAAGAAAATAGACCTAGCGGACCGACACCTGTTTCACCTCCCCTGCGCCTGACCTGTCATGGGCACGAACCGCACGTCCATGGCCCGCTTCTCTTTGAGCTGCCCCGCTTCTTTCCGGATGAGCAGGAGCTTCTGTGAGCCGGGAGCACCCACAGGAATGATCATGCGGCCGCCTTCCTTGAGCTGCTCGGTGAGGGGTTTGGGCACTTTGCCCGGGGCACAGGTGACGATGATCGTGTCAAAGGGGGCCTGCTCCGGCCAGCCGGCGTAACCGTCCCCCACGCGAACGTGGACGTTGGTAAAACCAAGACGTTGCAGGTCTGCATGAGCCCTGCGACCCAGGGGCTCCACGATCTCGATGGTGTAGACTTCTCGAACCAGCTTCGCCATGACGGCGGCTTGATAGCCTGAGCCAGTGCCGATCTCCAGCACGCGGTCTGCTGGCTTGGGATCCAGCGCCTCCGTCATGAAGGCCACGATGTACGGCTGGGAGATGGTCTGATCATACCCGATGGGCAACGGTCGGTCTTCATACGCCTCGGCGCGAGACTCCAATGGCACGAACTCATGCCGGGGCACCTCGGCCATCGCCCGCAGGACGCCCTTGTGCTTGATGCCCCGCTCCTGCGGCTTCAGTTGAGTCTCGACCATGCGCTGACGCTCTTTGACCCGATCGTCTGCGTTCACGAGGGCGGGATCAGCACCAAAGGAAGGCGTTGGAGGATTGCAACCTGCGTTCATGGTCATCAAACACGCTAGAACCACGCTGAGCCGAATGAAGTACGGAGGCAGGCTCATAAGAGGTTGGGTGAGCCCGACGGCCAGCATGTTCAATTTATCCGGGCAAAAAGGGCCTTCTGCAAAAAACTCCACTTTTTAGTCGCATGTATAATTACTCACCTGTATAAATACTCCTATGGCCGCCCGACCTTCCTCACATGTGGATGAAAAACTCCTCACCGCCGCTCGTGAGCTCCTGCCTGAGATTGGCTGCCACAAGCTGAGCCTGAGACAGGTCGCGGCTCACGCCGGGGTGAATCTGGGAATGTTCCACTACCACTTTGGCAACAAGGAGGCATTCCTGGAGGCCCTCATCAGCCGCACCTATGATGAGATTCTGGCCCAGCTCGACCATGTCGGCACAGCGAACGACTCGCCTTTGGAAAACCTCCGCGCCGCCCTGAACACCCTCGGCCGCTGGGTGCGGGACCACCGCCAGCTTCTGATGCGCTTCGCAGGCGATGCCATGGCGGGAGAGCAAGTCGTGGTGCGCGGCTTTGTGAAGAACCAGCCCCGCATCCTTGGCACGATGGCTCCGCGTGTGATGGCTGCCCAGAAAGCCGGGCAGCTACCGCAGATCGCGCTGCCGCAAATCATCGGCATGATCGCAGGCACCATCACCATGCCGCTCGTGGTGGGCACGGTGATGTCGAAGTTTCAGCTTGTGCCTGCCCCCATGTTGGAGGGGCTGGAGGAGTCTGTTTTCAGTGATGCTGCCATTTCCCAACGGATCAACATGGCGCTGGCAGGTCTGCAATCGGCCCTGCCCAACGCTGCACCCGCCAACCCTGTATGAAAACGCTTCGCCTGCTCTGTGCTGCCACTACAGCCCTCGCCGCACTGGCAATGACTGCCTGCCAGAAGGAAGACACGTCTTACCTCAATGGCTATGTGGAGGGTGACTACGTCCGTGTGGCCGCGCCCTTCGCGGGCCGGCTGGTGAAGCGCCCCGTGATGCGGGGCGATGAAATCACACCCGGCAGTCCGCTCTTTACGCTGAATACTGATGACGAGCTGGCGAGCCGCAATGAAGCTGCGGCCCGGGTCACCGCTGCAGAGTCCCCCCTGGCAGACTTGAAAAAAGGCCAGCGACCGGAGGAGATCGCCGCACTGGATGCCAGTCTCCAGCAGGCCCAGGCCGCGCTGGATCTCTCCAGTGCCGAGTTGAAGCGCGTGGAACCTCTCGTGCGCAACAAGGCACTCGCCGCCGCCGATCTGGACCAGGCCAAATCCAACG
>JBGGMQ010001061.1:0-6820 GCA_041287975.1 Verrucomicrobium sp.
CACTACTGAGCTTACTGCCCCCGGAAAGACCGCGGCGTCAGACCTCCAGCACGTGAAAGCCCTGCGCACCGCTATCTCACTTCGCAAGGAGCAACTCGTAGCAGGCCAGGATCCGTGAGAGGGGGCGGTACCCAATGTGGAAGAAGCGTCCTGCTTTTGGGTTTGCTTGCCGGTTGGGGTCGCTCGCTCAAGGAGCGGGGGTGATGGCCTCCGCTGACCTCTTGTCTTTCCAGCAGATTCTCTGTCCTCCCGAAAGCGGCGATTCTCGCACGCACTCCAAAGCGACTTCGTCGCCAGGTGGTGTGGGCTGAAGGGTGGGAGATTGCTTCTTCGGCTTTCGATGTCACACGGGAGATCGCCGCTCCCTGGACGTGGGTGACACTCTCACCCTTCCTCCACAAACGCCTTCAGCCTCCCCAACGTCAGATCCCACTGCTCTGACACCTGTTCTAGGTAGGTGCGCAGCTCTCGCATCGGCCCCGGATCAAGCGCGTACAGGCTCTCCCGGCCTGCCCGGACGCTGTGCACGAGGCCCACGTCTTCCAGGATGCCCAGGTGCTTGGAAATAGCCTGGCGGGTGAGCGTGTAGCCTTCCGCCAGTTGGGAAACGGACCGCGGCTGGCCGCTGGCGAGCGTCGTCACCAGAGACAGCCGCGTGGCATCGCCCAATGCTGCAAAGAGCGCGGCCCGGGTCAGGGCCGCGTCTCCAGCGTCAGCACCTGCAGGCTCAGGGGTTTTCTTTGACATAGGTGTCGATGTTCTTCACCTGCTCCTCCCAACCCCCTTCGTTCATCCGGAAGGCCTCGAGCCGGCGATGAGGAGGCACCTTGTCGAAGCCAGACTCCGTCACCACCAGCAACGTGCCCTGGCCGTCCGCCGTAGGTGCGAGGACAAACTCAACCAGTGTCGGGATCTCGTCCGAGTAGTCCACCTTGGGATCGATGGCATACGGGTGCCAGGTGAAGGAAAGCAGCTTCTCGGGCACGACCTCCTTGACCATTGCCGTCCACTTGAGGTGCTCGTAACCGGGGTAGGTGATGTGGCCCGTGGAAGCCGTGCCTGGTATAAATGGCCCATCCAGCTTCACGCGGAACCACTGGCCAAATTGCTCGTGGTCAGAAATGGCCTGCCAGACCCGCGATACGGGCGCCTTCACTTCAATGCGTTTTTCAATCGTGTCACTCATGGCGTTATGCAACCTTTCAGTTGCATGATGGCCCGGGTTGGTGAAATGCGCAACCGAATAGTTGCGTGAATTGCAGAGTAAGTCCCAGTGTGGAGGGGGTGGCCTCCGCTTCTGGGTTTGCTTGATGGTTGACGTGACTTCCACAAGGAGCGGAGGTGTTGGGCTCCGCTGACCTCCCGTCTTTTCAGCAAATCCTCTGTCCTCCCGAAAGCGGCGTCAGGCCGCACGCACTCCAAAGCGACTTCGTCGCCAGGTGGTGTGGGCTGAAGGGTGGGAGATTGCTTCTTCGGCTTTCGATGTCACACGGTAGAGCGCGTCGGTGGAGTTGCGGTCGACGGCGATTCGGAGATCGCCGCTCCCTGGACGTGGGTGATCTGGCCACGAGGGTGGGGATGGGGCCGAGAGGCCACGCAGCCGACGCAATCAGCCTCATCCTGGTTCGAACCTCAACAGCCCGCGCCAAAGCGGCGATTCTCGCACGCACTCCAAAGCGACTACGTCGCCAGACATTGGGTGCTGTATTTTCCGTGAACTCCTCGTCTGCCTCCGACATCGGAGGGATTCAGGTCCCAGACTCTCTAGACCATCCAATCCCTAGCTCTTGCCCTAAATCTTCTCACTCTCCCAAAATCAGAGGCTTCGGCTCCGCCACTCTCCCTGGCTCCCGCTGCCCTGGAGCTTTCTGCTTTCCGTCCAAACCCAGATCAGCGCCCATGACCTCCACCAGCTTCTCAAGCTGCGTGACCACATCGGGATTCGCTGCCGCTACATCAGTCGCTTCGCCCACATCAGCCACAAGGTCATAGAGCCGCTTCTGGTTGTTGAGCAGGCTCAACTTCCAGCGGCCTTGCCGCACTCCCTCCAGCGTCGGTCCCTTGTAGTAGTAAAACGTGTCGCGCCCCTTGGCTCCAGGCGCTCCCTTAAGCACTGCGCTGAGGTCCATGCCATCGATCTTGCGCCCCGTGGCCACCTCGCCCTGGGCCAGCTTCACAAACGTGGGCAGCACATCCATGGTGGAGGTAATTTCATCGCTGCTGGCATTGGCAGGGATGGTGCCGGGCCACCAGGCAATGGTGGGGCTGCGGACGCCACCCTCCCAGGTGGTCGTCTTGTTGCCCCGCAGAGGGGAGTTCACCGCGCGGGGTGTCCCGCCATTGTCGGAGGCAAAGACCACGAGCGTCTTTTTGTCCAGCCCCAGGGCTTTGAGCTTTTCCACGAGTCGACCCACGCTGGCATCGACCTCCTCAATCCAGTCGCTGTAGAGACCGTGACCCGACTTGCCCAGAAAGTCCTTGCTGGGGTAAAGGGGAAAGTGCACGGCAGAGTGGGGGAGGTAGAGGAAAAACGGCTCCTTCTGATGTTCTTCCACGAACTTCAGCGAGGCCACCGTGTACTTCTCCACGAGCGCCTGCTGCTCCGTCTGCCGTACCCTCTCGATCACACGGTCATTCTCCAGCAGGGGAAGCGGCGGCTGCTTCGGGCCGCGTACTCCCAGCGCATCATTTTGTTGCTGTTGCTGATTCTGTTGTGCCTTGGGATTGCGCGCCGTCCCTGTCTTCCCGCTGATTTCCATCGCAGGCTCATTCAAATTGGTCTTGGCCCCATCGAGTGACGGACCCATGTCATTGGAGTAGGGGAGCCCGTAGTAGTAGTCGAACCCATGCTTTCCCGGCAGGAACTCGGGTTGATCGCCCAAGTGCCATTTGCCAACGCACGCCGTGGCGTAGCCTAGTTTCTTGAGCTGCTCGGGTAGCGTCTCCTCCTCACTATTCAGTCCCAGGTGGCTTGCCGGAAAGATCACCTGGGGCAATCCCACCCGCTTCGGATAGCTGCCCGTCATCAGGGACGCTCGCGAAGGCGTGCATACGGGTGCCGTGTAGAAGCTCGTCAGCTTCAGGCCCTCCTTAGCCAGGCGGTCGATGTTGGGCGTCTTGTTCAACGTGGAGCCGTAGCACCCCACATCCGCATAGCCCAAGTCATCGATGTTGATGTAGATGAAGTTCGGTTTGGATCCGGTGACCGGATCCGCCGAGCGAGCGTGGCCCGCCCCCATCCCCACCAGGAGCAGGGGAGTGAGAATGCTAAAAGAAAGGAAGCAACGATGCATGCCGCCGATAAACGCGGCCGGTCTTCGTGCCCTTTCACCCCAGTGTAGAAGATGCGTCTGGCTTCCTGGTCGATTGGTGAATTGGATGCCAAAGCTGCGGCGATCCTGATGTTCCCGGCAAGATGCCGGCAACGGCACGCAAGATGCGCGCGCTCCCCCTATGCTTCGCCCTGGCGACGTTAAGAGTAGTTCGGTTGTCCCAACCGTTCAGTCGCCGGAGCACCGCGTGGATTGTGACCTCCAGTCATCAACGCACCCCCGTCCGAGGAGCGGCGATATCCCCATCGCCGTTGACCGGGGAAGGCGGCCAAATACGACTCTCTTCAGCGGAGCCCATGGACTCCGCTCACCAAGGCGATTCGGAGATCGCCTCTCCCAGTCGCTGACGCGCACTTTCATGCTCCATGTGAAGGCGCTGCTCTTCCAGTGTAGAACCGACTCTGCGTTAGTTGCCCTCTGCCTACTGAAACTCTCTGTGCCTCTGTGTCTCTGTGGTAAAACCTAAGCGTTCAGACACCCCTGACTCACCTCCCGCGCCCCTGCCCATTGCCGTGCGCCTGACCATTCCCACTCTTCGCATTCGACAATTCTGACTCCAGGCACCGGATTCGCGCCTCCAAACTGCAAATCGTTGACCTCAGCCCGCTGATGCAGGAGTCCAGGCTGCTGATCTGGCTGCTGAGTTGCAGATTGCAGCTCTGCAGACTGCGGTTCTCACTCTCCAGCGACGCCAGGCAGGACTTGGCCCGTTCAAGGTCGCTTTGCAGGGAACGATTGATCCTGTCCAGTTGCTCCGCGGAGTCCTGCCATTCCGCAGCCGTCCGCGAGAGGTTTTGATTCACCTGATTCAGCTGGTGGGTCTTGTCCTCCAGTTGCGCCACCTGCTCCGTGGCCTGGGCGTTTTCCTGCTCGCGCAGGGCATTCGTCTGCTCCACCACACTGGCCAGCTTGTTGCCGTAGGTTGACCACGATTCTACCGCCTTCGTCTTGTTCGCCCGCTCCTCTGCATGGAGGACCTGCCAGTCTGCCACATCTTCCCGCAGTGACTTCTCACTCTTGATCGAGCCGCGCAGGGCGTCGATCATCATGCCGCGATCTTTTTCGCTTTCGGCCAGAAAGAGTCTTGTTTGTGCCAGGTCCTTGCTGAAGTGATCAGCCGTAGTCTGAAGACCGGCAAGCTTCTTCGCCAACTCCCCTGATTGCTGCCGCTCTTTGTAGAGACTCCCTGTCGCGGCCATGAGCGTCAGAAACAAGACAACCACTGCGATGGCGGGGGCGGACGGTTTCCAGCCGCGGCGCTTCGTTGTCGTCACGGCGAAAGTGTCAGACTTCGCTGTCGTTGCTGGCGTGCTGACCTGCGGCTTTCTCGCCTGCCGTCGCCAGGATAGGGGCTCAGGCTTGGAGGAGAGGCGGTACACTTCCCCCTCAGGCAGCGGGGTCCACGCGGAGCCTGCCCCGCCCTGAGCGGGAGCGGCACTGCTTGAGGCGTTGGATCGGGGCGAAACGAGTGAAGCCATGCCCTTCAGACGGGCGGCATGGCCATTTATTCAATCGACGCATTCACGCATTTTAGCGGGTGCCGTGGCAGGTCTGGGCGCAGGCAGCACCGCTCTGGCGTCCGCACCGGCCCGCTCTTCCGAGAGCAGCTTCCAACTCCGCAGGCCCAGCAGCACCGCGGCCACACCCAGCCCCACGGCGAGACCCGTCCACATGCCCTCCGGACCCCAGCCCATGCGCAGGCCAAGGAAATAACCCAGAGGGATCGCGACCACCCAGTAGGCCACGAACGCCGTCCAGGCCGGTACCCGTACGTCATTCACGCCCCGCAGTGCAAAGGCTGACACCACCTGCACCCCGTCCACCAGTTGGAAGAATCCCGCCACGATCAGCAGGCGTGTGGCGATGGCGATGACGCCTTCATCACTGCCAAACTGCGAGGCGATCCAATGCCCGCAGGTGAAGAAGAGCACCATGGACATCGACATGAAACCGATGGCAAAGACCCAACCGCCTGCCAGCACCCGGTGCAGTCGCGCATGCTGCCTCGCTCCCACGATCTCGCCCACGCGCACCGTCAGAGCCATGGCCACTCCCAGCGGCACCATGAAGGCCATGGCCGCACAGTTGATCGCCACCTGATGGGCCGCCAGTGACACTGCGCCCAGTGTGCCGATGAGCACCGTGCAGACGGAAAAGGCCGTGACCTCCGTCAGCAACTGCAAGCTTGCAGGCACGCCGATGGACAGCAGGTTCCGGAAGGTGGCTCGATCACAGGCCGCCCACCAGCGCCGGGGTGTCCAGGCATTCACTTTCGTGGATCGTTTCAGCCAATGGTACATGGCCACCATGGTCAAAATGCGGGCGAACAGGGTGGATACGGCCGCGCCTTCCATCCCCATTGCAGGCATGCCCCAGTGACCCCAGATCAGCAGCCAGTTCAGGAAGATGTCCAGCACCACGCCCCCCAGGAGGATCCAGAAGGACGGCCAGGGATGGTTCAGCGCATCGGCATGGTTCTTCCAGGCCATGGAGATCAGCGCTGGAATCAGGGATGCCGAGCAGATCAAGAGGAATGCTGGCGTGTGGCGGATGACCTCCGTTGGCTGATTCAGAAACCCCAGGAAGGGAACCAGCGCCACGGTGAGCAGAAATGTGATCACCCCGAAGGCAAACGCCAGCCAGGTGCCATGCCGCAGCGCACGTCGTGCATCCTCAGGACGGTTCGCTCCGTGGGCTTGGGACACCCGCACAGAGATGGAGGACAACAGGCCAATGCCCAGCACGAAGGGCACAATCAGGAGCGTGGTCGCCAGGGTGGCAGCCCCCAGTTCATTCACGCCCAAGTGACCAATCATGATCGTGTCTGAGATGCCCAGCAGCATCTGACCGAGCTGGCCTGCAATCAGCGGGAGTGCCAGCACGAAGGTCGCTCGGAGTTCCGCCGTAAAGCTTGGCCACGGCGCTCCCTCTGGATGGAGCGGGAGTGAAGTTGGTGACGAAGATACCGGTAACATAAAAAAGGGGGGACTGAGAAGGTGAACGAGATCGAAGTCGAGATCTGGAAAGGAGGGGAGAGGGCAGAAACGTCACCGGCATCAGGAGACAAAAAAACCACCACCCGCTGATGACGGACTGGTGGGAGGAAAAAGGACAGCGCTCGCGCGCAAACACTTAAATCATCCCACCCAGGCTCATGACGCCGACCGGCTTCGTGGCCGGGGAGCGATCATGTCGGGAACGGGAAGAGTTCATGGAGGGTCCGGATGGATGACACGAGCGTTGGAGGCTGTCAAATGCAGAATTTTAGTCCTGAGGCTGGAGGCTTTGCCTTTTGCGACAGCGGTCCGGTAATTTTACAGTCTCCAGGTCTATGTTATGCCTTCTGCCGGATCTGCTTCACTTCCGACCGTAGCAGCCGACGTGAGGAGAACAAACCAACGGCCGCGCTTTTGGGGTGGCAGCCCAGGAACCTCCCCTCCATCACGCCGAAGCTCTTCCCCGAAGGGGATACTGCTTCAAGCCCAAGG
>JBGGMQ010001062.1:0-2721 GCA_041287975.1 Verrucomicrobium sp.
GGCAACATTGCCCAAGCGCCTCTCCCTCATGAAGGCGGATGAATTCACCGCCTGGCTGGTGGGTACGGAGTGGGAGTACAACGTCAACGACGTCCCACGGGTCTCCTGGTTTGTCACCCCATCCTGCCAGATCTTCACGGATGAGAAAGGAACCAAAAAGCAGTTCGCCTTCGGGTACCGGATTGGCTTGGGCGAGGTGTTCTGGTACAGGGATTCCAAGAATCAAAAGCAGCCCCGACTGATGAAAGTGGGGGAGGACCTCAAGACTGCCACCTTGACGGCGGGTGACCTCAAAGTTCCCATGACGCTCACGGGGCGTCGCCACCCTCCAGCGCTGGAGCAAGCGATGACGCTGCCTGAGTTTGAGGAATGGATGAAGAGCCGCAACCTCAAGCGGGACAACCACATCTGGTTCTCGCCTGACGGCACCCGGATTTACTGGAATCAGACACGAAACAACGCCAGCTGTGAGTTTCGGGCAGTGGGGTTGGTGGAAGGGGAGTGGTCGAGCCCCATGGACCGCTCCCTGCTGGTGGTGGATCCAGAGATGAAATCCTGGCGTTGGTATGCCTGGTGGGGCTCGGATCACGGAAGGGTGTCTCCTAAACCGGGCGCTCCCTCCAAAGGTGGAGCCACCATTGCCAATGTTTCAGCAGTGACCCTCAAAAAGCGCTCCGCCTCCGTGGGTGGGATGATGGTCGTACCCCTCGGGAGTTCCAGGTACGCGGGCAAGACCTCCAAGGTTTCCATCACTGCGATGCCGCTGGAGAACAATTCCAAGCCGGCCTCCATTGCGTTCAACCAGACCGTCGGCGCCGACATGAACAAGGCGCTTCAGGAAGTTTCCAAGTACCTCACGATCCGCCATGAGGGCTGGCCACGCGGAGTGAAGATGGAAGTTTTCTTTGAAGACAAATACAGTCCCAAGGATGGCCCCTCCGCCGCTGTCGCGTGTGCACTCCTGCTGGAGTCCCTGATCACTGGCACGGAGCTCGACCCGGCCCTTTCAGTCACGGGTGATTTGAATGCAGACGGCTCGGTGCAACCCATCGGCGGGGTCATCGCCAAGCTGCGTGGTGCCTCCAAGGCGGGCCAGAAACTCGCGGCCATTCCACAGAAGAATCGCACCAGTGCACTGGATCTCGCCGTAGGTGAGGGCGCCGCCCCTTTCATCGGTGTGCAGTGGTTCAGCATCGATACCTTCGATGAAGCGCTGAACCTCGCCCGCAGTGATCGCGAGCCATCCCTGGTCGCCGCCATTCAGTCATTCGATGTCCTGGGGGCAACTTTGAAAAGCAACCCTGCGGTTCTTTCCTCACCCGCAGTGAGGAAGACCCTGGAGGAAATCCTCCAGGCTGTGCCCAATCACCTCTCCGCCCGACTTTTGCTGACCATGGCAGAGGGGCGGCTGCCCACCCAGTTCAGTGCCCCTGGCTCCCTGGAGGCTGTGGATCAGGCGGTGGCTACAGTGGCAGAGGCAGCAGGCGCTGATCTGGCAGCGACGAGCGCGTTGGACAGCGGGAAAATTGGCGCGGCCAGGAACCGCCTCCTGCGCCTGAGAAGCATGGTGGATGCCCGGGTGCAACCCTACGTGGACAGTTGGATCGCCTGGGCAGCGATTGCAGAGCAAATCATCTCGCGTCGTTCCGCTGGTCCCCAAGTCCTTCAAGAGCTGAAAAACGCAGGTTCCAAGATCAATGCTGAAGCAAGCAGGCTGCGTGGCAACAGCGAGTTCATGGAGGAGTTGCTGAAGTAGCGCAGGTAACGTTCACCCGCGCCGTCTCACTCTTTGGTCCACTTGCCTGTGGATCCACCCTCAACTCGATCAAACTCACAACGTCCCCCAGATACGCCGTAGCAGCCGACGTGAGGAGGCTCTAGCTGCGCTTCTACAGTGTGATCACACCTGAATGCAGGGTAGTCTCCTGATACTCGGACGTCCAAGCGGCGGCCTTCCACCATAGACCCTCAGCCCTCTTCCAATCGCACCGCAGCCAGTACCAACTCCACATCTTCCAGCCTCTTCTTCGCCAGTTCATACTCCGGATCGATCTCCAGGGCCTTCTGATAACAATCCCGGGCCTCCCCATAGGCACCCTTCGCAAGCAGACAGCCGCCGAGGTTGTAGTACGCCTCATCCACGCATCCCTCGACACAATCAATGGCTTGCCGGACCAGAGACTCCGCTCTCGTCAGATCCCCGCTGCGTCTCGCCGATGTTGCTGCATAGATCAGATGTCCCGCATTGGTAGGATCCAGATCATGGCCACGCAGGTGCTCCGCGATCGCTGCGACGTGATCTCCCATGGCATCCAGTCGATGCCCCCTGGCGGCATGCACCAGATGCCGGTGCTTCTCCGGCACGAGATTCATGGCAGTCTCCAGCGCTTGCGCCGCCTCATCATAGAGAGACAGATCGATCAATGCGTTCGCATACCGTAGCAGGGTGGGGCCATGTTCTGGCGACTCAGCGAGGATTTGCTCGCAGAGATAGCGCGTGTAAGCCACCTGGCCCTTGGCATCAGCCTCGGCCAGTCGCTCAAGAAGGGACACTGTGCTCATGGATGTGGAATTACTTGCTCCGTCAATATCCGTGTCCTGAGTGCGCTCGTCCATATCAAAACAGTCCGCGAGTCCACTTGCCTGTTGATCCACCCTCAACTCAATCAAACGCACCCCGTCCCTTTCACCCACCGTAGCAGCCGACGTGAGGAGGCTCTA
>JBGGMQ010001063.1:0-3413 GCA_041287975.1 Verrucomicrobium sp.
ACTCTGCGGTTGCCGCCATCCCTTGCATTGCACTGGGCCAGCAGCCATTCCATTTCGGGTTGGTAGTCGGCAGCTTCTTTAGAGACCAGCACATCGTATCCCGGGTAAGTCCTGGCGAAGCCGTCGATCATGCCACTGGCACCACCGATCACGTCTTCGCCAATCTGGGCATAGGTCTGCCCCATCCAGCCCGTGAGGCCAATGCCACCTGGCAGATTGTCGAGTTCAGTGATGCTCAGCCCCGTCTCCGTCCAGACCAGATCCGGGCGAATCACGCGGGGCAGGTCATCCTTCCAGCGGGCGCATTTCCCGAGGGAAAGCATGCGCTCAGGTTTGCCTTGGTCCAGTAATCGCGCCACCCAGCGGAGGTCTGGATCGTCCAGTGCTTCATGGTAGAGGTGGTTGCAGGCCTTTTGAAAGGCCCAGCACGCAGCTCCCAGCGCGGAAATCTTCGCCACCACTTCTGGCGGCAGCGGCAGGGCGGAGGGCGATACCTGCCATTCTTTGTCGCGGAACATCCCTCCGTCCGGCATGGCCGCGCGCACCGCTGCCACGCGCTGGAGCTGTTCCTCCTCGGTGTCAGGCAGTCCTTCCAGGGTGGGTGTTTTCATGGAAACTTGGTCGATGGGCGTGGCGGGCGGTCCGCACCTAATTAACGCCCGGCAGGGTGTCAATCGATGCTTCCACTTGACTCTCCGCTGCTTTCGGGCTCCTGCATCGCCCATGCTCTCCCGCCTCACCACCGTCCTGCCAGCCCTTGCTGCTGCCATGCTGCTGACCTCCTGTCTCGACTACGAAGAGGATCTGGTCATTCACAAGGACCTTTCCGGTGAGGTGGCTCTCGTCATCACGCTGCCAGACTCCCTGGTTTCCAAATACGATCCTGTTCACGCCGAGTTTACCGCTGCCAAAATGACCAAGCGCTTCGAGGGTTTGGACGGCATTACTCTCGAAGGTTATGAACTGGTGCAAGACCGTAAGCCGCTGGCCAAAATTAAGTTCAGCTTCAAGTCCCTGGATAAATTGAACGAGGCCATTGCCAAGAATGCGCCCGCCAGCATCCTCGGTGGCACCTTCACCGTGAAGAAGGAGGGCGACAAGACCGTGATCGAACGCAAGCTCGGCGAAGGCACTCCCACCACGGATCTGCCAGACTTCAACTACGCCCAGTACAAGACTCACTTTGATGGCACCATCGCCAACACCAATTCAGGCCACTACAACAGCATGGGCCAGGATGTGCGCTATCGTTACAAGCTCACTGAACTCCTGGCCCAGAAGCCAGTGCAGATGACGACGCTGGTGCGACCCAAGCCTTGGGCGATCCTCTTCTCCTGCATTGCGGTGCTCGCGGGTGCTGCCTACTACGGCTGGAAGCTGCTGGGTAAAAAGAAGGTTCCTGTGCATTGAGTCGCAACGGGGAGAATCTGATCGACGACTCAGGTTCTAAGGTGTGCGCAGTTTGCCGCAATTCCGGACTTGCCACTGCGTATCAGCATACCCTAGCCTCTGCGCCATGCCTTCGGAGAACCCACTTCCCAACAAAGCCGCTGCTCCCGACTGGGACAGCATCGCTGCCCGCCCCGCCTTCAAAGAACTGATCCGTGTGAAACGGAAGTTCATCACGAAGTCGTGCGTGTTCTTCCTCATCTACTTTTTCGCCCTGCCTATCTCCGTGGGCTGGTTCCCGGAATTCATGAAGAAGGAGGTGCTGGGGAAGGTGAACCTGGCTTACCTCTATGCTCTGTCCCAGTTCTTCATGGCTTGGATTCTGGCTGCGATTTACGTCGGCCAGGCGGCCAAGTGGGACAAGATGAACGCTGCTTTGCTTGCCGAGGCTCACCTCGAGAAATAACGCCGTCAGACCTCACCCACTTTTCTCTCACTCGACCACTCTCACATGACTGCATTTTCTCTCCTACTGGCCCAGGTGGCTGGCACCAGTCCCAGCACTGCTGCTCCCACTGGCTTGAATGTCACCGCCTTGGGTATGTTCCTGGCCTTTGTGGCCCTCACCCTGGTGATCACCTTCTTCAGTGCCCGCAAGGCCACTGGCTCTGCGGCCTATTTCGCCGCAGGTCGCAGCATCACCGGCTGGCAGAACGGTCTGGCTGTAGCCGGCGACTACATGAGCGCCGCCAGCTTCCTGGGGATTTCCGGGATGATCTGCTTCTTCGGCTATGACGGCTTCATGTACTCCGTGGGCTTCCTTGTCGCCTACCTGACCGTGCTCTTCCTGGTGGCGGAGCCTCTGCGTAATGCGGGCAAGTACACCATGGCGGACCTTCTGGCTTACCGGCTCAATCCGCGGCCTGTGCGGGCCATGGCTTCGCTGAGCACCATCACGGTTTCCACCTTTTACATGATTGCCCAGATGGTGGGTGCAGGCGTTATCATCAAGAGCCTGCTGGGTTTGAGCTTTGCACCGGCCGTCATTGGCGTGGGTGTGTTGATGCTGGTCTACGTGGTGTTCGGCGGCATGCTGGCGACGACCTGGGTGCAGATCATCAAGGCCATCCTGCTCATGGCAGGTGCGTTTTTCCTCAGCTACCTGGTGTTGGAGTACCATGGTTTCAGTCTCGGGAAATTCTTCGAGCACGTGTCCAGGGCAGACTATGCAGGCACCGCTCCAGCGAAGAATCTGCTTGAGCCGGGAATGAAGTTTGGAATCATCGCGGCCGGACCCTGGGGGCCGCTGGACTTGGTCTCACTGGCGATGGGCCTCGTTTTGGGGACTGCCGGTCTACCCCACATCCTCGTGCGCTTCTACACCGTGCCTGACGCCAAGACCGCCCGTGCCAGTGTCGTCTGGGCCATGGCGATCATCGGTGTCTTCTACATCATGACCACCTTCTTCGGCTTCGGCGCTGCGACCATCCTGGAGAAGGCATCCATCTTGACGCCAAAAGGCAAGCCCGACACCAACATGGTGGCTCCGATCCTTGCGCTTGTTTTGGGTGGAAACCTGTTCTACGCCTTCATCAGTGCTGTGGCCTTCGCCACCATCCTGGCTGTCGTCGCTGGTTTGACCATGAGTGCGTCCACTTCTTTCGCGCATGACTTCTACACGAACGTCATTCACCACGGCAAAGAGAAGACGCAGGGCGAAGAAGTCCGGGTGGCCCGCATCACCGCCTTCGTCGTAGGGGCCGTGAGTATTGGCATCGCGATCTATTTGGGGCCGGAGGTCAATGCCGCCTTCCTGGTGGGACTCGCCTTTGCCGTGGCAGCTTCTGCAAACCTGCCCGTGATCCTCTTCTCCGTGTTCTGGAAGCGCTTCAACACCACGGGTGCTGTATGCGGTCTGGGCGGAGGGCTTGCATCGGCCATCATTCTCATTCTTCTCAGCCCAAGCGGCATCTTCGGCAAAGCAGGTGCGATCTTCCCGCTAGACAATCCAGGCATCGTCAGCA
>JBGGMQ010001064.1:0-2655 GCA_041287975.1 Verrucomicrobium sp.
CGCGGGGCTCTCGCGCTGGTGGTGTTCACCAGTCTCGTGGTGCTGATGCTTGCTCCCGTACTGCGCCCGAGAAAGTCCGCCCCTGCCATGCCAGGGAGCCTGCCGTCAGACCGAGAGTTCGCGATGGAGTGATCCAAACAAATTTGATGCAGCTTATGAAAAAAGAAACGCAAACAACGACCTCACCTCCCGTGAGACCTGAAAACGAAATGGCAGTCAAGGTTTCGCCAACGCCCAAGACCAAACCTCCCCTTTGGGTGTGGGCCTTCGCCCCAGTGATTCCGTAAGCGCTGTGCCCTCCAGCCGTCCACGAGGCAGCTGGCTTTCGTATACATGTTCGCCGGGTTTCCTTCGGGCTACCGGACAGCTTTCACTCGACTATGAAAACACGTGAACTTGGAAAAGGCGGCCTGGTTGCCTCCGCATTGGGCCTGGGCTGCATGGGCATGTCAGACTTCTATGGTCAGCGCGATGACGCGGAGTCCATTGCCACCATTCATCGCGCTCTGGATCTGGGGCTCACGTTCCTCGACACGGCAGACATGTACGGGCCGTGGACCAATGAGGAACTGGTGGGGCGGGCGATCCGTGATCGACGAGACAAGGTCGTGCTGGCCACCAAGTTTGGCATTGTGCGAGATCCGGGCGATCCCGCCAAGCGTGGAGTGAGCGGCAAGCCCGGCTATGTCAAAGCCTCATGTGAAGGCAGTCTCAAGCGCCTGGGCGTGGAGGTGATCGATCTCTACTACCAGCATCGCGTGGACCCCCAGACGCCTATTGAAGACACCATCGGAGCCATGGCCGAACTGGTGAAGGAAGGGAAGGTGCGCTATCTGGGATTGTCCGAGGCTGGCTCTGAGACGCTACGCCGCGCGCAGGCGGTGCATCCCATCGCGGCCTTGCAGACAGAGTACTCTCTCTGGTCCCGCGATCCCGAGGACGGCATACTTGCCACCTGTCGCGAGCTGGGCATCGGCTTTGTGCCTTACAGCCCGCTCGGTCGCGGCTTCCTCACGGGCCAGATCAAGCGGTTCGAGGATTTTGCTGAGGATGACTATCGCCGCCACTCCCCCCGGTTTCAGGGCGAGAACTTTGAACGCAATCGCGAACTGGTCACTCGCATCGAGGCCTTGGCCGCAGAGAAAGGGTGCACTCCCTCTCAACTGGCGCTGGCCTGGGTCCTCGCGCAAGGTGATGACATCGTGCCGATCTTTGGCACAAAGCGGCGCTCCTACCTGGAGGACAACCTGAAAGCCCTGGAAGTCGAACTCAGCGAGCGTGATCTCGCCAGGATCGGTGAAATAGCCCCACAAGGTGCCGCTGCCGGCACCAGGTATCCCGAAGCCATGATGGGCATGGTGGGGCGGTGAGGAAAAATGAGGAATGATAAATTCGAAATTACAAATGATGAGTCTGGAGTAGCGCGACCCGCCAGCCTCGCATCACTTTTTACTTTTTACTCTCAACTTTTCACTCTGTCTCTTCTCCATGCCCCCTCTATCCGTCGCTCCTCCTGCCTTTCTCTTCGATCTCGACGGCACTCTTGTTGACAGCGTGTACCAGCACGTGCTCGCGTGGCGGGAGGCATTGGAAGCGGAGGGGATTGAGCTGTCCGTGTGGCGGATTCACCGTCGCATTGGCATGAGTGGTGGATTGTTTGTGAGTGCGCTTATGCAAGAGACTGGACTGCAGTTGACGCCTGAGGTCGCGCAGCGTTTGCAGCGGCGTCATGCGGAGGGTTATGCCCGTCAGCGGCCACAGGTGAAGCCGCTGCCCGGGGCCAAAAAGCTTTTGCAGGCGCTGACGCAATGGGAGGTGCCGTGGGCGATCGCTACAAGCGGGAAAATTGAGAGTGCAGGGCCCGTCCTGGAACTGCTGGAGGTGCCCAAAGAAGTGCCCATCATCACGCGGGACCTTGTCTCGTATGCGAAGCCCAATCCAGATCTCTTCCTTGCTGCGGCAGCGCATTTAGATGCGGACATCACGAAGTGTATTGTCGTGGGCGACAGCAACTGGGACATGCTCGCCGCCCGTCGCGCCGGAGCCCTTGGCGTAGGGGTGCTGTCTGGAGGCTACGGCCAGGAGGAGCTGGAAAAAGCAGGCGCGTACCGTGTCTATGAAGATCCCCAGGATCTTCTGGATCACGTGTATGAGGTGGGTATCCGGGGCGACGAGTTCTAATCCTTGCGGGTCTTTTCTGAGACAGGATTAACAAGATTTTTGAGAGATTTACAAGATGGTCTGGAGAGGTTGAAAGAGGAGTCGAACCTAGGAAATAAATTTACTCTGTGCCTCTGTGGTCAATTTGAAGGCAGCCAGTTTTCATTAAAATATGGACTCCGCGATTTCGATGCCTCTGGCGCAAAGCCCCTTTGCAGTGCTCACGTTTATCGTGGCCCCTGCGCTGCTCACGAACGCGACCAGCATGCTGGCGCAGAGCACGATCAACCGCCTGCTGCGTACGCGTGAGAGGATGGCCCAGTTTCTGGCGAAGTCCGAGAAGGGGGTGGAGTCGGATGAGGCGGCAGCCATGCTCTTGGAGCATGTGGATCGTGCCGAGGCTCAGGCGACGCTGTTGATGCGCGCCTTGTTCTCCATCTACCTTGCCCTCGCGGGGTTTGCGGGTGCTACGTTTGCGACCTTGCTCGGGGTGGT
>JBGGMQ010001065.1:0-2898 GCA_041287975.1 Verrucomicrobium sp.
GAGGAAATAAGTGAAGTTGGAGAACAGGTCCAGGTCGTAGTAGATGCCGTACACGTTGCCTTTGGTCACCACATCCCCGTCGGTGGTCTGCCAGGCGACGTTCAAGCTGTAGCGCTGGGATTCCCCACCGGTGGTCGGGTCCACGTTGTCGAAGCGGTCGATCCGTCCGTCTTTGATCGCCCTGTTCGGGATCTGGTCACTGGAGTTCCACTCCCCCTTGTAGCCCATGAGGGTGGCGGTGAAGTAGTCATCCTCAGTGCCGTTGAAATAGCGCAGCAGGCCGTTCCAACGCTGGAAGTCCTCCGGTAGGGCCCAGGGACCATCATAGGTGTTGTATTCCAAGGCATAGGTCAGGCCCTG
This sequence comes from Verrucomicrobium sp., assembly GCA_041287975.1. Lineage (GTDB taxonomy): Bacteria > Verrucomicrobiota > Verrucomicrobiia > Verrucomicrobiales > Verrucomicrobiaceae > Verrucomicrobium. The sequence goes on from JBGGMQ010001065.1 coordinate 361, forward strand.
GATGGGGCCTTCCGGGCTGACGGGCTGGGGGTTCTTGCCTGCATTCTTTGCCCCTGTCACCAGAGGCCCCTCCGCCGGGGCCACGGGGGAGTCCAGCCGGATCGAACCCGCGATGAGGCCCCGGTAGTAGTTGTTCTCCCCGATTTCAAACGAGGCAATGTTGCGGTCCAGGAAGTCGAAGAGATTGAAGTTCGCGCTCCCCGCCGTGGAGAGGTCTCCATTGGCCGCGGTGTAGGTGCCCTTCACGTAGTCCAGGCTGCGCACCACTTCGGGGATCAGGCCATTAAGGTCCGTGTACCCCTGCCCGTGGGCGTGGGTGCGCATGTTCATGGGCATGCCATCGATGGAGGTGGCGAAGTCGGTGCCGTGGTCGAGGTTGAAGCCTCGCAGGAAGTACTGGTTGGCCTTTCCCCCTCCCGCATGCTGGGTGACGATCATGCCGGGAATGGCTTCGAGGATCTCGCCTCGACGCAGGACAGGGCGGCTGAGGAGTTCCTCGGAACTGGTCTGGCCTTTGGACGCCGCGGTAGCCTCACCGAGGAGGTCTTCAGCTTTGCCCACCACAGTGACGGTGGAGAGTTCCTGAGTGGGATCCTGGGCGAAAAGCGGGGCAGCCACCAGGGCGGCCAGGGCAACGAGAGATTTGGGATGGTTATAGGAAAGAGACATGGGTATAGATGCGCTGACGATAAGAGCGAGCCCCCCGGTGATGGGAGGGCATGAAGGAGCCAGTCTTCAGATCAAATGGGAGACCTGGCTTTCTCTGGGTGTGCTACCGGGCGGTTGCCGGTGGCACTAGGCGCACGCGCATCGCGGCGGAGGCAGGGGCGGGGCATGAGGCCACGCCGAAAGGAGCGTCGGAAGCGGCACGGAGGGTGCCGTCTCAGGGGGACGCTGGCTCCAGCGAGCATCCACCTCCGTCCATATCTGCCAGAAGACTTTTCCCCCGGGTTCTTTGACCTTCTCCGCGTGTCCCTCCGGGGAGGCCTTGATCGGACCCGGAGTTGTGGCGATTAACGCCCGGGTGATTTTCTGCCACTCCGGACTCTGCCAGGCCTGGGTGACACCGACCACGACGCCGTCGTCTGCGGAGTACTTGGCCACCAACCGGCTGAAGAACACCACCGACAGAATCACCAAAGGCCCGCCCACGAGTTGGAAAAGCGCGAGCAGGTAAAGGTGACGGGCGCTGGGTCGAAAGGTCGGCATGAAACGTAACCTTCAAGATGTGACGGCGGGCCGATTCTCGCTGACGCCGTAGATCCTGCAATCTCAATTTGCCGCCCGTTGCCCGCCCAAGCTACAATTGGGTCGCCCTCCATGTCTCTCTCCCGCGAAAAGCCCGACCTCAACGCCCGCCTTCACGATGTCCCCCACCAGCCTGGGGTGTACGTCATGCGCGACCGGTTGAACAGGGTCATCTACGTGGGCAAGGCACGGGACCTCCGCAAGCGCCTGAGCAGCTACTTCATGCCCTCACGGGCCAAGCAGGCAGACCTGAAAACCCGTGCGCTTATTGAGAGCATTTGGGATTTCGAGACCCACTTGGTACGCAATGAGCCCGAGTCCCTGCTGCTGGAGGGGCGGCTCATCAAAGACTTCCGGCCCAAATACAACATCAGCTTCCGCGACGACAAACGGTTCCTGCTGGTGAAGGTGCAAATGGCTGAGCCCTTCCCCCGGTTCACCCTGACCCGGTTGAAGAAGGACGACGGTGCCCGCTACTTTGGCCCCTTTGCCCACTCTGGAGCGCTCCGGACCACGCTCAACTGGATGAACCGGGAGTTCGGCATCCGCGTTTGCCGCCCCTTGCGCCCGGATGAGGAGGACTACAAGCACTGCAACAACGACATCATCAAGAAGTGCTCAGCCCCCTGCGTAGGCCGCATCACCCAGGAGGAATATGTGACCCGGATCGAGAAGGCCTGCGAATTCCTGGAAGGCAAGTCTCGTGAACTCGTCACTGCCTTGGAAGCAGAGATGCAGAAGGCTGCGGCCAAACTGGACTTCGAGAAGGCGGCGGAGCTTCGGGACATGATCGAGGACTTCAAGAAGACCCTCCGACCCACGCGTACCTTCGAGCGTGGAGCTCGCGCCAAGGTGGTGAGCACCATCGAGCCCATGCGGGACGTTGCAGAGCTGCAGGAGTACCTGGGCCTCACGGAACCCCCGCTGGTGATGGAGTGCTTCGATATTGCCAACATCGGCACCGCCCACTGCGTGGCCAGCATGGTCCGCTTCAAAAATGGCGTCGCCGACAACGCCAACTACCGCCGCTACCGCATCCGGATCGTCAGTGGTCAGAACGACTTCGCCGCCATGAGTGAAGTGGTGCGTCGTCGTTATTCCCGCATTCTCCTGGAAGGCAGGGAACGCATGGGTGGCGAGGAGGCGGACATCTCCCAGGAGGACCCGCTCGAAGCCATGCGTCGACTGGAAGAGGATGCCGCTGCTGCCGAGATGGAGGCTGAGGGCGAAGGTGAAGGTGAAGGCGGACTCCAGCCCGGCGCTCCGAAATCAAAGAGCAAGACCAAGTTC
>JBGGMQ010001066.1:0-2662 GCA_041287975.1 Verrucomicrobium sp.
CCATGCACGACGAGCTGCTCTTTGGTATCCGCGCCCTCAAGGTGGGTGCCAGCGGGTATGTTCACAAGGAGGAGGCTGCAAGCCAGCTGGCGCTGGCCGTCCGCCAGGTGCTGGCGGGGGATTATTTCCTGAGTCCAAAGCTCCTGGAGCATGTGGTGCACATCACCCGGCACAGCGCACCGGCCGCAGGCACCTGGACAGACGTCCGGGCACTTGAGCGCCTGACAGATCGTGAGATGGAAGTCTTCCACTGGCTGGGGCAGGGGCTTGGCAGCTCACAGATCGCCCGTCAGCTCCGGTTGGGCCTCAAGACCATAGAAACTCACCGTGCCAGCATCAAGCGAAAGCTTGAGGCGGGGTCCTCCGCTGCCATGGTGCAACTGGCCATGCAATGGCGTGAGATTGAAAACAAGTCGGCGTCGGCCCATTTCTGGATGAAGAATTGAGCATCCTCTTCAGCAGTCATCCTGTTGCATTACATCAAGTGCCCAGGCCCAAGTCTCCAGGCGGCAGGTCACAATTTTAGGCGTGAGCTGGACGTTGCGAAAACATTCCAGCTGTCCGGGCACACCGAACTCGGCATGCACCTCCGCCAGGAGCATGAGCAGCGGGGGAGTGACGGTGAGCACATAACAGCGCTCTCCGTGCAGCCAGTTGATGCGTTTCCAGTCCACTGCGTGAACAAACGCGTCCAAGGCTTCGTTGCACCCGGAACTATGGAGCCAGAAACGTAGGATATACGCGACTGGCTCCTCCACGAGAAATCTCGCTTTCACGTTCATGAGATGAACGGGCAGAGTGCGATGCGTGTCCCCTCCTCGTCGGAACGACCTAGGGGCTCAGCACCACTTTGATGCACCCATCCTTTTTGTCGCGGAAGGTCTTGTACGCGTCAGGAGCTTCACTCAAAGGCAGACGGTGGGTGATGACAAAGGAGGGGTCAATATCGCCGGCCTCGATTTTCTCAAGCAGTGAAGGCAGGTAACGCTGTACGTGGGTCTGCCCGCTTCTCAGCGTCAGGCCTTTGTTCACCACCTGACCCATGGGCATGTTGTCCACGAAGCCGATATACACCCCGGGGATGGATACCGTCCCCGCCTTCCGGCAACAGTGGATCGCCTGACGCAATGCATGAGCGCGATCAGTCGCCAGCATCAGCGCCGTCTTGGCCTTGTCCACGATGGCGTCGAAACTCCCCGTACTGTGGGCCTCAGCGCCCACGGCGTCGATGCACCGATCCGGCCCGCGCCCGCCTGTCATTTCCATGAGCGTCTCATAGATGTCCACGTCTTCAAAATTCAGCACTTCGGCCCGTCCATGACTCTGAGCCATCGCCAGACGTTCTGGCACCCGGTCGATGGCGATCACGCGTCCCGCACCCAAAATCCACGCGCTCTGGATCGCGAACTGCCCCACGGGGCCACACCCCCAGACTGCCACCGTATCCCCGGGATCGATCTCTGCATTCTCGGCAGCCATGTATCCGGTAGGAAAGATGTCAGACAGGAAGAGCACTTTGTCATCCGGCAGGGCCGAGGTGATCTTGATCGGTCCCACATCAGCAAAGGGGACCCGTAGATACTCGGCCTGCCCACCCGCAAAGCCGCCCATCATGTGGGAGTACCCCAGCATTCCTGCGGGCGACTGCCCCAGTGCCTTGCGGGCAATCTCTGCATTGGGGTTCGATGTATCACAGGCGGCGTACAGCTCTTTGTTGCAAAAGTAGCAGCAGCCGCAAGCAATCGTGAAGGGCACCACCACCCTGTCTCCCACTTTGAGCTGACGCACTTCGCAGCCCACTTCCACCACCACCCCCATGGGCTCGTGACCCAGGACATCGCCTGCCTCCATGGTGGGCATGAAACCGTCGAAGAGGTGGAGGTCGGACCCGCAGATGGCAGTCGAGGTGATGCGGATGATCGCATCCGTGGGATCTTTGATAGTGGGATCGGGGACGGTGTCGATGCGAACGTCTGATTTGCCGTGCCAACAAAGTGCTTTCATAAAGGAGGTAAGTGTAAATAGACGGGAAGGTCATTTGAAGCCGTCAGTGCTTCAGGATGCCGACCCTGCCCGCCTCCGATTCGCCCGCTTGCCTGCGAACGGCTTCAAGCCTTTGCCAATCACCTCCCTTAAGTGCGGCTAAGGTTTGTGGCCAGAACGTTGGTCATTGCGACAGGCTGTACTGCGGGATTCAACCGAACGCGCCTCGCACCCCCCGCACCTGTGCGTGCAGCATGCAAAGACGAGGATTTGCGATTTCATGCAAGGCTTTCTCATTCCACCGCGATGGTGCCCCTATGACACGCTTGACACCTCTGTTCGTTATTTGTCTCCTCGCATCTGCCCTTTCGAGCTGCAAGACGCCCACCTCTCCCGGCCACATCGTCAGTGAAAAGATCGTCCCCTTTAATGGCAAATACTTCCTTCAGCAGCGCATTGTTCGCGCCACGGACCCCTATGAGACAGAACTTCGCACGGTGCAGTTCGCCAAACTTTAAGAACCTGTTTGGATAAAAACATCCGGGGGTGGCAGGTTAAATTGAGGAAATGAGATAAGAGCGGCTTCGCCGAGCCTGAAACTGCCCCCTCCGGGTTGCGGTCCTTTTGAGCCTGGACGGCGTTGCTCATCGGTTGTGAATCTCGATTCACGCCCTCTTCG
>JBGGMQ010001067.1:0-2591 GCA_041287975.1 Verrucomicrobium sp.
GCCGTGGCGCTGTCCGCCTGCGTCGCATAATTCACGGCAGCCGGGGATGCGACGTCCCAGGACCGTACCACCTGGAGGTCCACGAACCCCGCCTCCTCACTCACAGTATGAGAGGCAAGCTGGAACTGAAACACCGGCCGGGGCTCATCGTCCACAATGCCGATCCAGGTGGAAGACGGGCCCCCGAGTTCCGTGCCAGCAGGGGGCGATTTGAGAAGCACGGCAAAGTTTTCAAACTCCTCGATCTGGGAATCATTGGTCAGTCCAAAGGTCAGAGTCTTCACCGTTTCTCCTGCCAGAAAGTTGATCGTGCCAGACGATCCCGCATAGTCCTGCCCATCGGTGGCGCTCCCGGCCTGCGTTTCATAGTCCACGGAGCGCGGGCTCGAGGCTGGCCCATGGCGCAGGACCTTCACCGCTGCTGAGCCTGCATTCTCATCGTAGTTGGAGGTCGCCTGTTCGAAAGAGAAAAACTCATAGGTCAGCCCCGCACCTTTTAGCACGTTGCCGTCTGAATCCAGCAGGATCAGCGCTTCTCCATTCCAGGCAATGCGGTTGATCTGGATGCGGCCCAAAGGGGAAATATCACTCCATCCAACCCCATCCAACGACCGCTTGAGGTAGGCGCCCTGACCCCCAATGCCCGAAGCGTAAGCCACCCCACCCACCGAGATGAGTCGGGAGACACCGTCGCTGTAGCCCTGCACCGATACCCACGTTTCACCATCCGTGCTTTGCCAGAGCTTGTTGACTCCGAAGGTCGTGCCCAGCAGGAACTTGTTGCGAGCCCAACACAAAGTGGAACCTCCGCCGAGGGCGCTTGGGTTGGAAGGGGCACGCCAGGAGATCGAGTCGTTGCTGATGCGTATCCCTGAATCACCCGCCGCCACATAGACTCCGCCAGAATAGGCCACCGTTAAGAGAGGCGTGAGGATCCCGCTAGTCCGCACCGTCCACGTCACGCCATCCGCGCTGACGAGGATCAATCCTCCGTCTCCCACCGCGACGTACTGGCTTCCGGTCCAGATCACGGATTGCAGGGCCTCAGTCCGGCCCGTCGCCCGGTCGGTCCAAGTGTTCCCGTCGGGGCTGGTCCGAACGCTTCCCCCGGAGCCCACGACCAGGTATTGCCCATTGGCATGAATGATCGCGTTCCAGGTTTTGCTGGTGACCGAATCCCGCACCTGCCAGCTTCCCGTGGCATGGTCCAGCACCGCCACTCTTCCACTTGAGCCCACCACCACCGAATTCGAAGCCGTTGCCGCAATCCCCTTCAAGCTGGGGGACGGGGACAGCGTCCCCAACAGCGGCCAGGTGGGATCGGGCAGGACTTCCACGGCGAACTGCGTCACCGTGGCGTAGGAGGCACTGAAGCCCAGATCTTTGTCTGCTGTATTGGCGTCCACCACCGTCTGCTGGTCCTCCACATTCAGGAATCTCAACGAGGCTTGGTAAATCGAATTCGGCTTCAAAAACATCAGCTTCACAGAGCTTTCGTCGGAACGCGAGATCGCCCAGCCCGACACATTGGTTCCGGCAATCCTGAATTCGATGCGGCTCTGGGGTGACTTCGGACCATTCCAAAGATCCCAGCTCAAATCCACCGTGCCGGCAGGAATCCGCAGCCTCCCGTTCACCCAAGTGCCGCTGAGTTTCGGCACTTGTGACGGCATGCCATGGCTTCCCGTGAACGTTACCCCTTGGGAAGTGGCGGTGGCGGCACCTGTGAAGTAGTTTCTCGTCGTGTCGAACTGATAGGTGCCTGCCGGAAACATCGCCTCCAGCAAACTCATGGACGAGAAAGGCACCGAGTAATAATAGTGAGTCCCCACGATCTGCGCAGGGGAGACCACGGTGAAGGGGTTGGGCGTGTAGGTGGCAGCCGTAGGCAGCGCCACGGTGCCCGTCTGGGTGAGAGCCGACCCGACTTTCTTGAGGCTGCCCACAAAACTGAAGGGTGCCGCAGAGTCCGGCAGGACGGTGACGTTGTCCGTCTGAATGAAGTTCTGCTGCTTGAACACTCCCGCTTCATCCTGGGCTGCCCAGGTACCGGGCACCATCCCGGCCAAGAGCACGAGGCCCGGTAAGAAATACCGGCCAAACCGAAATTGACAGACCAAAGGGTGGGAACATTGGCTCATGGGATTTTTTAGTCCATATGCCAATAGAACTCCCAATCCGTCAAAGCTAAACACGCGGTGTCCCGCGTGATGACGTCGCCGACAGCCTTCGTCTGCGTGTTCTTCAAAGCGATTGGGGTTGTCGAAGGGCAAGCGACACCTCAAGCCGGAAAGCCACCTCATCGCCCCACCACGCCCAACACCTGGATGCGAAGCATCTTTGGAGTGCGTGCGGGAACCGCCGCTTTCGCGGCCCCCATACGATTCCTCGAACCTCGGATGGCAAGCAAGGCGACAGCCATCCGCGCCATCGCAGCCCCGGCTTCCCTCCATCAACTTTCCCCATCCACCCGGCAGGATGCCGGAAACAGCACGCAAGAGGCATGCGCTACCCAAGCCACCCTCGATAGCAGCTCATCAAGGCATTGGGGAGTGCGGTCGGCCCGACTGCTGCAAGGGCGGCCCGCCCGC
>JBGGMQ010001068.1:0-3580 GCA_041287975.1 Verrucomicrobium sp.
CTTTGGGTCCATGAGGCTCCGAAGAATGGGAGCGGAAAGGGGCTGGCGGAGGGGCTGCAGCATGTGCCATTGGCTGAGCTGGAGGCACTGCCCATGCCCAGTCCGTATCGGAAAGCGCTGAACGTCGTGATGGCGCAGGAGGAATTTAAACTCCAGTAGGGGCCAGTAGGCAGTGCGTCAGTGGGCAGTGGTCAAGGTGGAGGAAGTCAGGGGTTGGGGTAGGTCTGATTCGCTTTCGATTGTCGAGGGCTGCGGGGGAGCACACTTTGAGAAATTAGAACGACGCACTGACGCACTGGGGAAAACCGGCGGGACGCCGGTGGCACGCACAGGCAGGATGCCTGTGTCACTGACGCACTGAAGAAGCGCACGCAACAACCCTTTGTGCCCCGATGATTTTGGAATAGACTGATTTCCCTCCCCCTGCTTTTTTCTGCCATGAATGCGATTGCTGCCCCCTCTTTGACCTCCATGCCTGATGCCCACGGCCACTTCGGGCCGTATGGCGGGATGTTTGTTCCGGAGACGCTGATGGCGGCGCTGACGGAGCTGACCGCCGAGTATGAGCGCGCCAAGGTGGACCCGGTGTTTCGCGAGGAGCTGGACCGACTTCTTTCTGAGTACGTTGGGAGGCCGACACCGCTGTACCATGCCGAGCGCTGGTCCAAGACCTTGGGCGGTGCCAAAATCTATCTGAAGCGGGAAGACCTGCTCCACACGGGTGCCCACAAGATCAACAATGCCATGGGGCAGATCCTCCTGGCGCAACGACTGGGCAAGAAGCGGATCATTGCTGAAACGGGCGCGGGTCAGCATGGTGTGGCAACGGCCACGGTGGCGGCACGCGCCGGTTTGGAGTGCGTGATTTACATGGGCAAGGTGGACATGGAACGCCAGGCCCTGAACGTGGCCCGCATGCGCTTCCTCGGAGCCAAGGTGGTGGCGGTGACTGCCGGCCAGGCCACGCTCAAGGAAGCCGTGAATGAAGCCATGCGCGACTGGGTGACCAATGTGCGCGACACGCACTACATCCTGGGCACAGCGTACGGGGCGCACCCCTACCCAATGATGGTGCGCGATTTCCACCGCGTCATTGGCGTGGAAGCCCGACGTCAGATCTTGGAACGCGAAGAGCGCTTGCCTGATCTTTTGATCGCTTGTGTGGGTGGCGGCAGCAATGCCATCGGCCTCTTCCATGCCTTCCTGGATGACAAGGACGTGAAGATGGTGGGCGTGGAGGCAGGGGGCGAGGGCATCATCCCTGAGCGTCACGCGGCTCGCTTCCAAGGCGGTCGCTTGGGCGTCCTTCAAGGAGCCAAGACTTGGTTGCTGGCCAATGAGGACGGGCAGATCCAGCTCACCCACTCCGTGAGCGCGGGCCTCGACTACGCCGCGGTGGGTCCTGAGCATGCGTACCTGCATGATCAAGGTCGCGCCGAGTACACGTATGCGACGGATGACGAGGCGCTGGCAGCATTCCAGTCCCTGGCCAAGATCGAAGGCATCATCCCGGCGCTGGAGAGTTCTCACGCCTTGGCGCATGCCATGAAGGTGGCTCCCAAGATGTCACCCGATGAGATCATCATCGTGAACGTGAGCGGTCGCGGAGACAAGGACGTGGCTCAGGCGGCCCGATTTATCTGGGGCGAGGAGTTGCAGTTTTAAGGCTGGCACCAACACTGCGTTTCTCGCCGTTTCCGTACCTCTATGAACTCCGGTTTTCCTGACAACAGCGAAAGTTCCTTGTTTCATGCGAACCCGATTGTCACCGACATGAAGGTGCTGGGGAGCCTGCTTCAAGAAACGGTGGCGCCGCATCTGAGCCTGAAGCTAGGCGAGGATCTGCGCCTGCTGAATCTGGCTTGCGGGCGATGCGACGAAGCCGGGGCGTTGGTGGACTTTGGCAAGTCACAGACCCAAGGGGAGGTCAGTCTGGTCGGCGCAGACATACGCATTCGCGAGATCCTGCAAGCGCGGGCGCTGCATGAGAATTTGCCTGCGGAGTTCCTTCTGGAGGATGCCACGAAGCTGCACCTGCACAAGGCGCTGGGTGAGGACTTCAAGATGGTGCTGCTACGGCACCAGAACTACTGGCATGGTCCGGAGCTGTGGAAAAAAATCTTTGAGCAGGGCCTCACCAAAATGGATGAGGACGGGCTGCTGGTGATCACCAGTTACTTTGACAAGGAGCACGAGCTGGCGCTGGAGGCGCTGCAGAAGCTCGGCGCGGAACTGGTCACGACAAAGAGCAATGCGCTAGCAAGGAAGCTGGTGACGCCGGGGAAACACGTGGACAAGCATGTGGCAGTGTTTCGGCGAAAAAGATAGAAGATTGGAAGACGAAAGACAGAAGACTTTGAGGGGTGGGCCATAAAGTGTCTGTCCCTTTATTGGCCCAAGATGGATGTCGGCGCACCCAGCGGGCTGCGGCAGGAGGCTTTGGAAGCTGTTTGTAGCACAATCTTTATTGCCTCAGTCGAACGTCGACAGACGGCTTCAGCAGGATGAATCCTGCGCTCCCAGTATATGCCTGTGGGAGATGAAGGGGTGTCACTTCAGGGAGACATGGGCTTCGCTGAGATGCTCATGTTGTTTCAACAAGCACGGTCATCGGCGACCTGGAGATCGCCGATCCTTGGGCCTCAAGCGAAGCTCACCCGGTGTGGCTGCCCACTACCCTCAGGTCTTTCGTTTTCCAGTCTTCTGTCTCCCGCGAAGCGGGCTCTATTGCGGTACAGTGACCTGGGTGACGGTGCAGCCTTTGGCTTCGAGGAGGCTGAGGACGCCGCCTTTGCCGCCTAAGTGACCGGCACCGACGAGGATCATGACGCGTTCGCGTTTGGCGAGGTACTTCTCGATGGGGGCGATCCAGGCCTGATTGCGCTTCAGAAGGAACTCTTCAAGAAGGACGGGGTACTTGTCGGCATCGCGGAAGAGAAACTCCTGGAGCTTGTCTTTCTCCCCTTTCCGCCAGGCGACGATCAATTCGTCGAAGTCCTTGGGGAGGGTTTCTGATTCCGTGAAGGTCTGCTCAAGGAGGTCTTCCTGGAGCTTGGCATCGAGCTTGGCGAAGATGCCGAGCTGGAACTCGACCGTCTCCAGGCCTTCTCCGGGCTTTTTGTCCTCGCGCGCCATCTTCTCGAAATAGGTGTCCACTCCGCGGGCCGGGTCGGCACCCAGCGTCTGGTACTCGGTGGCGGAGATGGTAAGAGCGAGGAACCAGGGGCGGAACTTGTTCACGACAGACTCGGAGAGCCCCTTTTCAGCGGCCCACTTGCGAACCTTTGCCATGGTGGCCGGGCTGATGTTTTGGGAGAGTTCCTCACTGCCCTTGTACATGCCGAGCTCGCGCATACGGGTGGCGACGGTGGTATCCGCATCGCTGCCGGGGGGCAGCTCAAAGACGAGCTTGGCACTGTCGGCGTAGGCCAGTTCAAACACCTTGGGCAGGGGATAGTCTGCCTCACGCAGGAGGTGGATGGTGCCGGCGATGTAGATATGGTGATTTCCTTTATCCACCCGCCAGACGCTGGAAGGGCTTTTCACATCGGGCTGCGGTTTGCCGGAAGCGCCTGCGCCA